>JALHEL010000006.1 GCA_022837205.1 Leptolinea sp. | reverse complement strand
GGGTTGATGGGTTCGGGTCGTACAGAACTTGCCATGAGTATTTTCGGGAAAGCATATGGCAAGGATATTTCCGGAAAAATAATTAAAGACGGGAAAGAAGTGGAATTTAAAAATATCGCCGATGCGATTAATCAAGGTGTAATGTATCTGACGGAAGATCGAAAAGGGGCGGGGCTGAATCTGATCGATGATATTCGGCATAACATTACGATTGCAAATTTGCAAGCTATCAGCGATCGTTCCGTGATTAATGAAAATGAGGAAATCAAAGTCGCAAACGAATATCGGAAAAGATTGAATATTCGTTCTACCGGGATTTTACAACCTACCGCTACACTTTCAGGCGGTAACCAGCAAAAAGTGATGCTTAGCCGCGGTTTGTTTTCCGATCCTGATGTTCTCATTCTTGACGAACCGACTCGCGGTATCGATGTCGGTTCAAAATATGAAATTTACACATTTATGAACCAGTTGGTCGAAGAAGGAAAGTGCCTGATATTCATTTCCTCTGAAATGCCTGAACTTTTAGGAATGTGCGATCGCGTGTACGTATTAAATGAGGGAAGAATAATCAGCGAACTGAAAGGCAGCGAAATAACTCAGGAAAGAATCATGGATGATATATTAACCGATACCAGAAAGAGAGCAAAAAATGGAGCAAACAGCAAAAGTAACGAAAACGAAAATTAATTTCCGCCAATATGGGATGATCATCGCCCTGGTCATCTTGGCACTTTTCTTTTTTGTGACAACCAATGGGCGTTTCGGAAAACCGATGAATGTGTATAACATCATTATGCAGAACGGATATGTTCTCGTTCTTGCGATCGGAATGTTATTGCCTATTTTAACGGGAAGCATTGATTTGTCCGTCGGTTCGGTCGTCGCCGTTGTCAGTGCTTTTGCTGGAGTTATGATGTACAACTGGGGAATGCCAGTTTGGATCACGATTATTATTTGTATTATTTCCGGCATAATCATCGGTTTATGGCAAGGCTTTTGGATCGCAATGGTCAATATGCCACCATTTATTGCGACACTCGGCGGTATGTTAATCTTTCGCGGATTAACTTTGGTGATTTTACAAGGGAAAACATTAGCCCCGTTGCCATCTTCTTATGTCCAAATTTCTTCCGGATACGTCAAGGATTATATCGGGAATTTATTCGGAATCAAATCCAGTTTAAATATCACAACAATTGTCGTAGCCGTCATTTTTTGTATTCTTATTTTGATCGGTCAATTAAATGCAAGAAAACAGAAATTGAAATATGGGTTTGAGGTTTCAAGTGTCGGCAGCGTTTTCCTGAAAACCGCCGTCATTTCGGCTGCGATTTTGTTGGTTTTCTGGCGTCTGGCTTTGTATAAAGGGATCCCTTATGTCCTGCTGATTGTCGGGGTTTTGGCTCTGTTCTATAATTTTATTTTAACCAAAACGACACTCGGCCGTCATATCTATGCGGTTGGCGGAAATGCCAAAGCGGCTGAATTGTCCGGTATCGATATCCGCAGAGTTAAGTATATTATTTATATCAACATGGCATTTATGAGTGCCGTTGCCGGTATTGTATTTTCGGCGCGATTAAATTCAGCCAGCCCATTGGCCGGTCAGGGATTTGAAATGGATGCCATCGCCGCCTGTTACTTGGGCGGTGCATCCGCTTCCGGCGGTATCGGTACCATCACAGGCGCACTGGTCGGCGGCTTGATTATGGGAATCTTGAACAACGGAATGTCGTTAATGGGTATATCCAGTGATGTTCAGCAGATTGTTAAAGGTTTGGTGGTTATTTTTGCGGTTGCCTTTGATATCCTCTCCAAGAACAAATCATCCAGATAATCATTTCATTGTCAAAAAAGCGGACGGAGTAATTCTCTCCATCCGCTTTTTTCTATCAATCAGCCGGTCCGGAGGATTTTATGGATTATAAGCAGTTGGCTCGGCAACTTGTTTTTCTATTACAGGGAGAGACGGATCAGGTCGCGATTTTGGCAAATACTGCGGCTTTATTGATGACGGAATTGGAAAATGTCAGTTGGGCCGGTTTTTATTTGGAAAAAGAAGGGGAATTGATCTTGGGACCCTTTCAGGGAAAACCGGCTTGTATCCACATTCCGTTAGGCAAAGGGGTTTGTGGAACAGCTTTTGTCACTCAGGAAACATTGCGGGTACCGGATGTGCATGCTTTTTCGGGACATATTGCCTGTGATTCCGAGTCGGCATCCGAAATTGTCATTCCTTTATCAAATCGATCGGGCAAGTTGATCGGTGTCATGGATTTGGACAGCAAAAAGCCTGACCGTTTTTCGGAAGACGATCAGGCCGGTTTGGAGATGCTTGCAGTGGCTCTTCGTGAGTTTCTCTAAGGCATAATGATTGGGTTCGGCAAGCGCTTACAAACAACTTCCCTATTCATAGCCTGGATTACAAATCAATTTCCTCTGATTTCGTAAATCGAAAGAATAAAAGTAAGGAAACTACCATCGTAAATGTTAATATCGTTGATAAAGCCGCTGCCGTTCCATAGCCTCCCCGATTAATTTCCTGAAAAATAGCCACCGACATTGTGGCGGTTTTGCTGGTATATAGCATCAGAGTTGACGAAAGTTCATTAATAATCGTTATCCAACTTAGGATCGCACCTGAAATAATCCCCGGAACCATAGCCGGCATTGTGACATTGAAAAAGGTGGGAAGCGATGAATATCCCAAACTAATCGATGCCTCTTCGATATTCGGATTTATTTGCCTTAAAATAGCGGAACTTGACCGTACGGTATACGCCATTCTGCGAATGACATAAGAAATAATGATGATGGCAGCGGTCCCGCTCAGAATAATCGGTCCGGAATTATAAGTCATTAATAAAATAAGACCGAAGATTGTCCCCGGAATAACGTACGGAAACATCACAAAGACGTCTAAAATTTTTGAGAATATATTTTTTCTCCGAACCGTCAGATAAGCAAAGAGTGTTCCGAAGATGATAACAATAAAAATCGCGATGATTCCAAATTTAAAAGTATTCAAGATTGAGTTCGTCGCTTTTTGAAATACCGCTTGATAATTGCCGAATCCGTAACCTTCCGTCCACATCATCCCATTGTTATTTCGGAAAGAAATGGTGATGATATAGATTTGAGGCAAGGTGGCCAAAAAGACAATGAAATATACAAAGAAATGAGCAAAAAAGTTTTTAATCCCATGGAGTTGTTTCGGTTGAGGCGGATTCAGTGAACTCATGGTGTAGTTTTTTTTGTTGGAAATTTGTTGCTGAATTAAGAAGACAATTGCCGCGACAGTCATCATAATCATCGCGACAGATGATGCAAAATATGCATTACTACCGGTTTCACTGACCCATTCCTGGTAGATAATGACCGGGAGAGTTATATATCCTTCACCGATTAACCGCGGTGTCCCATAATCGGAAAAAGCTCTCAAAAAGACAACGGTTGCACCTGCAAGGATTGTCGGAGTGATCAATTTCAAATCGACCGTTAATATTTTCTTTATTCCATGATACCCGAGACTTTCCGCAGCTTCTCCCAAAGATGCATCAACCTTCTTTAACGCACCTTTAGTATACATATAAATGTAGGGGAATAACTTTAGAACAAACACCAGTAGAATCCCCTGAAACCCGTAGATATCCGGCAGTGAGATCCCCAATACGTTTTTGAAAAAAACCGTAATCGTTCCGTTACGACCTAACATTAATATCCAAGAATAAGCACCGATGAATGGGGGGGATAACATCGAGATGATGATCAAGACATCAATAAATCTCTTCCATCTGATCTTATAAGTGGTTGTAATGTAGGCAAGCGGTACACCAAAAAGAATGATTAAAAAGGTTGCGCTTAAAACAACTTTTATACTGTTTGTCAAAGCACTTACATAATAACGGCGTGAAAAAAATTTAATAAAATTTGCAAGTGTGAATCCCTCTACGCCTTTTCCTTGAAACGCATAGAGGATCATTTTTCCTACCGGAATAACAAGGAACATTCCAAAAAAAACAAGTGAGAAGAGGGTTACAAAGTTCCAAAAATCAAATCGGATTCGTTTCCGGTTAAACATGACTCTGCACCCCTTCCATTAATGTTGTTTCGGAATCCTTTGCGAATAGGTTGACCCGCTCTGAATCCACTCGCATCCAAATTTTTTCTCCGGGAGAAAAAATCATATTTGCACTGTTTGTGTTTACGGAAACTTCAGTTAAATTTTTTGTTCCGAAATCGACAAAATAATTAATAAATTTTCCGAGGAATTGTCTGCTTTTAATGATCCCCGGCATCCCTTGCGATTCATCACATAATACAAATTCTTCGGGTCGAACATATACCAAAACTACCTCGCCGACGGCAAGAGGTTTTACATTCTTTAAAATAACGGTAAGTCCCGTTTCGAGTTTGATCACAGTCATTTCACCCGATTCTGTTACGGTCGCTTGGAAACAATGAGAGTGACCGATAAAATTGGCAACAAAGGTATTATAGGGACGAAGATAAATTTTCTCGGGAACTTCAACTTGATAAATTTCTCCGTTATTCATAATTGCGATTCGGTCTGAAATTGCAAGTGCTTCTTCCTGATCGTGAGTTACATATACGGTAGTAATTCCCACCCGTTTTTGAATATCCCGAATTACATTCCGCATCTCAAGCCGCAGTTTAGCATCAAGATTGGAAAGCGGTTCATCCATCAAAAGAACCTGAGGCCGGACCGCGATAGCCCGCGCAAGCGCCACTCTTTGCTGCTGCCCGCCGGAAAGTTTATCGGGATAGCGATCTTTGTAGGGCGTAATCTGGACAGTGTCCATGATCTCAAATACTCTCTTTTTTATTTCTTCCTTGGAAAGATGCTTATTTTTCAATCCATATTCGATATTTCCATAAACCGTCATATTCGGAAATATTGCATAACTCTGAAATACCATACCAAAATTTCGTTGATGAACAGGAATATCATTAATGATTTTTTCATCAAAAGCGATGGTCCCCTTTTCGATGGTATTAAATCCCGCAATCATTCGCAAAAGAGTTGTTTTCCCGCAGCCTGAAGGTCCCAAGAGCGTAAACAATTCACCCTTGGCGATATCTAAAGATAAGTTGGGGATCACAACATTGTCATCATATTTTTTCATTACATTTTTGATATGGATTGATACTGCCATCTGATTCTTCCTCTTGAAAGATGCCCGTCGCAAATATTTGCAAACGGGCATCTTCTATACATAATAATTATTGAATGGATGTCAAAAGATCTTGGAATTTAACTTTGACATTTTCCGAGTTTGCTTCAACCCATTCTGTCGGATAGGGTAGAGATTTAATTTGATCGGTTGTGATTCGCCCTTTTGTGGTCATAGGAACATCTTTTCTTGCCGGGCGAACAAACAGTTTTGACTCCATTTCCTTCTGGCATTCTTGCGAAGTCACGAAATCAATGAAGAGCTGTGCATTATAGGTATTCGGTCCGTTTTTAATCACTCCGATATTACTGGTTCTCAGAGTGATCCCTTCTTTCGGATAAACCACACTGACATCAGCCCCGGCGGCTATATAAGAAATCGCTTTATCCTCATTTGTCAAACCGACCGCATATTCCCCTTCGACAACGCTTTTATAACATGCGGAAGAACTGGATGAAATCTTGCCGTCAAGATTTATTAAGAACTTTTTTACAAAGTCCCAACCTCCGTCAGGCGAATCGGTAGTGCTCATCGCAGTCAGCATGTTTACCAATTGTTCCAAAGCGGATGCGGATGCAGAAGGATCGGCAAATGCGATATTTCCCTTGAGTTTTTCATTAGTTAGAGATTCCCAACCGTCTACGGTCACACCCAGCTCATTAATTAATTTGTTATTGACAATGATGCTGTTTACATTGATATAAACCGGAGTCCATTTTGATACGGGCGGTTTAAATTCTTCGAAAATCGAATCGAGATTGGGACTGACATATTCATCGAGGTAATCGGCGATCGCCGAGTAGCTTGAAGTGCCGCCTCCCATCAAAACATCGCCCTGCGGATTCGCCGCCTCGGCAACAATTTTGCTTGCAAGCTCACCTGTGCCCGCGCTGACAATTTCAACTTCGACATCGGGGTATTTTTCTTTGAACAACCCGACGATCAATTCATATTCTGTCGTCGACGCAGACGTATATAAAACCAATGATTGAGTCGGTTGAAGATCTGTTGATACGGCAGATACGTTCAACGGCGAAACAACAAAAACAGACATTAGAATAACGCAAATTAGAACAGTAAAAATCTTTTTCATAAAATCCTCCTTATTGATAATACTCTTGCGATCCCTCTGAAATTTTGAGGGGATTAACCATTAACACAGAATAAATTTTTCGATAGCTTCAGCAACTCCGTCTTCATAGTATGGTTTCGTTATATATTTTGCTTTCGCTTTAATCCAATCCGGCGAATTTCCCATCGCAATTCCAAAGCCGGCTTTTTCAATGATGTCCGCATCCATAGAACTGTCTCCGAAGCTCATAACATTCTCAAATTCAAGCCCTAATTTTTTCAAAAGAAATTCGATCGCTTGGATTTTATCCAGTCTTCGCGGAAAAAATTGAATGTCCTTTTCCGCATTTGCGGGAGGAGCAATCAAACCTGTGGAATTAAGCGCGGAGCTGATTTTCTGCTGCTTTTCATCCGGTATGCCGTAAAGATTGCATTTTTCTATGCCGATTTGATGCTCAAGAAAATATTTTGAGGGCTGCTCAACGGGGATCTGTCTTCCCGATTCGACGAACCATACATGATGAGAAGGAACGGGATAACGTTCCAAATGATCATTTATTTTTTTCTCAAGATAAATATGACCTTCCGCCGAAATTTCGGTATAAATGTCTTGATTTTCAAATATCTCGCATAATTGGGCAGATTCTTCAGGTGAAAAAACGCACTGATACAATACTTTCTTTTCGTTTCTGTCAACGATACGCGTGCCTGAGGCTGTGATCCAATACCTGATTCTTTTTTCGGCTTCGATCTGAGGGGGAAACATATCTTCACATCTGCCCGTACAGGGGATAATTTCAATCCCTTTTGCAATCGCTTGCCTGATCGCATACATGTTTCGACAAGATATAAATACTTGATCCCTTTGCAATGCTGTACCGTCGAAATCAAGTAATATGGCTTTGATATCCAAAAATACTCCTTTAGGCAAGATAATCAATTTAAAAATTTTTAACGATAAATAGATTTCATCGTTATCTAATAAGAATATCTGACATAAAACAAACTGCGATTTTCAAAATCCTATACAAATTGTAAAACAAGTCTTTGATCGAGTCAAAGACTTGTTTTTTATTATAATTCCCTGCATTACGGATTTTTCGAAGGGAAACAGATAACCTCCGAATCGCAACTTTACACTTGTTTTGCCAAGTAATTCTGAATTCCCATTTGACTGATTTGATCGATTTGAGATTCAATCCAATCAATATGATCTTCTTCATCTTTTAGTGTGGCTTCAAACAACTCTTTTGTACCGTTGTCTTTTTCTTCGACACAAACCTTGATGGCATTATTGTAAGATTGAATGGCATCGTGTTCGGCTTTATGGTCAAAAGCCATCATTTCCTCAACATCTTTCCCGATTGACATTTTGCCGAGTTCACTGATAATCGGAATTCCCTCCAAGAAAAGGATTCTTGCAATGAGTGCTTCCGCGTGTTTCATTTCGGTGATTGCACGTTTTTCAATACTGTCATGGAGTTTTGAATACCCCCAATCTTCACACATTTCGGCATGTAATATATATTGATCGATCGCAGTCATTTCATCTTTTAAATTCGCATTCAAAGCTTGAATTACTTTTTCGCTACCTTTCATAATTTCTTTCCTCCTTAATATTTTCTGGTTTGCTATTGTTGTAGCAAAAACAATTTAGGAATATTTACATGTCAAAAAAGCCCGTATGGATTCAGGCTTGTAACGCCTATATTCACCAATTTTTATTGCGGATCCTCGTAAGCGATATCAACCATGCCTTCGAGAATAATTTCAAGGGACATCGTATGGCTGCAACGACCCCTCCCCTGAAAAAAACTGCAATCACATTCCCATTTCCCATCCTTATATTTTACGACATGAGGTCCGTTTGATCCCTCAACGGTTGCTTCGAGAGAATGAATCTTGAAACGATCACGCTCTTTGGCATATCTTTTTGCTTTTTCCAGTTTACTGATCATCGAATAATCCATTTCTTATTCTTCCCCCAGTCTATTGCAAGATATTTTGAAAAAACGCTTTGATTCTATACTATACCTGACCTAAAGAAGATTCGTCAATTGTTTTTCATCTTATTTTAATATGACAGAATCATAAAATAACCATTTCTTCAATCGATCTTTTGCCAAGATGCACGAATTTTTTTCCACGTTTCATCCAATTTTTCCGGAATGACCCGAGTCTGGCCGATTGTCGTCATAAAATTCACATCGGCAGTCCAACGAGGCAAAATATGAAAATGAAGATGTTGGTCGATGCCGGCTCCGGCAGCCGTTCCGATATTCGCCCCGATATTCATTCCATGCGGATGATATACATCCTGAAGGACTTTCTGGGCTTTAACGATCAGATCCATCATTTCATGGTGAGTTTCGGTATTGAGTTGCGATAAATCACTAACATGGTTATAAGGAATAATCAACATATGTCCGTTGTTGTACGGATAAAGATTCAAAATCACAAAGGCATTGATTCCCCTGTAAATGATGTATCGTTCAAAATCGTCGGTTGCTTTTATGGCTGAGCAAAAAACACATTCTTGCGGGTTGTCCGGATTCTTTGCATGATTTCCGATACCGTTGATATATTCGCCCCGCCACGGAGCAAAGATTGTTTCCATTTTATTTTTCCCTCCGGAATTTTGAAAACTTTCTCCGATTCAAACATCAGGGAGTACCTTAATTATAAACCGTAACCAAGTGAAAAAAATTTCGGTCAATCAGGCTCGATTTGAATAGGAGACCGAATAAAAAGATCGGTTTTTTTTCTTGCAAAAAGGCTTTGGCAATCCGTTGAGATCACCAAAGCCTTTTCCAAGCACGTTTGAATATCAAAAGCGGTGCTTATTTCAGTTATCCTTTACTTCACTTTCCAATGCGATCGGTTCGGTCACCTTTTTCCCTCTCGTATTTTTCATCGTCCAAGCATGCATTGCCAGGGACATGGCTATGACACCATAGCAGATAAATACACGGAAATATTCGCCGATCATTGCATCATTCATTAATGTCTGTCCGGCTAACGGAGATACGATAAACAGAATATGGAACAGGATAATGCCGAGAATTGCCTGACCGATGGTTGCTTTGTAAACCGAAGCACCGCCGACTAAAAGCGCGGCAATGGAATAGAGGGCCACATTTTTGTGTGCTCCGTAAGTAGTGAAAACCCCGATATTCTGTAAATAGATCAATTGACCGAACGCCGCCATTACCGTGGATATAATGATCGAGATAATCCGTACTTTATCAACATTGATTCCGGCAGCATTGGCAACAACTTTGTTCTGACCGACAGCCCGCATATTTTGCCCCAATCTGGTTTTCAAAAACCATTGAATAAAAAGGCAAAAAACCGCTATTAACATGTAAGTGACGACCGGGATACTGATAATCATCGAAAATTGAATGAAAGCGGGAATAAAAGAAACGCCGAATAATATCGCACTGATTCCGAAAAGGATCCAAAAACGACCGCTGAGCACTTTTCGATTTTTTATTTTTCCATAGAGGAAAGCACCGATTGTATAAAGGACAACTCCGGCAAATACCAGCTGAAGGAATTCGGTCAAAGGGACTTTCCAAATATTATCGATAGCATATTTCAATCCGTTCACCTTTTTGGTACTGGATAAGTCAATGGTATTTTTTACCCCGATACCGGTGGCAATCATCAATGTTTTATTGGCAATGGGGATTAATCCGCCAAAAATAAACAGAAATAAAAGTTGATAGAGACCGTCGGAAAAATATCCCAAAATGAGACCGCCGATCATTTCAGCCCCTTTCATCATATTGAACAATTTTCCGGCAAGATATCCGAACAGGGAAGCGATGGGCGTACTGATCAGCACACACAGCAAAAATGCGAGCACCGGCGGACAGGTCGGAATAACCGTCTGCAATAAGTGCATTACCAAAAAAATGGCGATTTGGGCAGCCATCGCGCCGACGACAATACTGAAGTTGAGTCCCATTCCGCTGACGACCGGAATAATTAAAGCCAGTACCAAAAAAGTATCCCGTCCGAAACGGGAAGCCAATTCCATCAATATGAAATTCAAAGATTGTCCGGAGACGAGTATTCCTCCGATACTCAAAAGAATGAACAGTACCGGTACTTTATATGCGAACAGGAAGGAAGTGATTTTTCGCGCAGTTGATTTTGTCATTATTTATCTCCCTGTGATTTAGTTAAAGCATACAAAATGATGCCGTTTGAAACGATGATTCTCATCACTTCGGAAAGGTTCCCT
Organism: Leptolinea sp.; assembly: GCA_022837205.1. Classification (GTDB taxonomy): domain Bacteria; phylum Chloroflexota; class Anaerolineae; order Anaerolineales; family Anaerolineaceae; genus Flexilinea. The sequence goes on along the minus strand of JALHEL010000006.1, from coordinate 8,760 downwards.
TCCGGCAATAATTTATTCGCCACCGGCAACCCGAGTACCAGCAACCCTTGGAAAAGAAATGTCCCGATAATGACATGCGAAATCTTAGCGCGACTGATGCTTGCCCCACCGATCAGAACACCGGCTGCAGCCGCAAAACTCATCATCAGCGGTGCGTTATAGATTTGATAAAAACCGTAACTTTGTGCATATACAATTATGCCGACCGCTGATAATACGGTAGAGATAGTCGTTCCTAAAATACGCGTCTTATTCTCATCGATTCCTGCGGCTAATGCAAATTTCGGATTTCCGCCAGCCGCAGACATGGCAATACCGGATTTGGATCGCAAAAACAACCATACAATGAAGCAACAGATAAAAAAGAATAAAATCAGTCCGGTCGGAACCACAATATCGCCCGCAGAAGTTGGAATATTGAAAGTCATAAACTCATTTAGAATATGTTTATACCGGCTGCTGAGATCGATTGTGGCACGAAGCCCCTTCCCGATCGCCCAGACCATATCCGGATTGTGAAACGGCAGAATCAGCCAAAAAATGTTCATCAACGCAATCGCCGAAAAACCGACGTATGTCGAGACGGTCATTTCCGATCCTTTAATGGAATTGAGCAACAGACCATATCCGATTCCGATGACGATGGAAAGCAGAATGCCGATTCCGATCGCCACAGCTAAACCGGCAAAACCCGAAAAACCGGACTCGATACTGATAACGCCGCCTAACAGGCCTGCTACGATGCCGAGCGAAAGACCGAAGTTTAATCCGATTCCGGCTTGAATTCCCGGAACCATTGCAAGAACCAAAATTCCGTTCATTCCGAAGCGGACCAGAACATCGCTGATTAATGACGGAACGGGAATTTCAAGCAAACCTCCGGCGATCAATAAAGCCAAGAAAAACAGAATAATAATGATTCGAGGTAAGCCGAAAGAATGATAAATTGATTTGAGACGATCAGCCATTTGCCAATTCCTCCTCCGCCAGCGTTCCGGACATTGCCAGCCCGAATTCAATATCGCTTGCATCCGGATTGAGAATCTTGAATACTTTCCCGTCCGAAACGATTGCTATTCGATCGCAAATCGATCGCAATTCAACCAATTCACTGGAAACCATAACGATGGTAACGCCTTTCTCTCTGTTTAGTTTTAATAACTCGTCCAACACCAATTTTTTTGCGCCGATGTCAATCCCGCGCGTCGGCTCGGATACAAAAAGGATCTGAGGGTTCAGGGTCAAAGCTCTCGCCAAGCAGACTTTCTGTTGATTTCCCCCGGATAAAGAACCCACCGCCTGATCGGGACCGGTACAGCGAATATCAAGCTTATGAATCATTTCTTTCGCAAATGACTGCACCTCGAAGCTGTTAATCTGAGAAAGCGGTCCGAATTTTCTGAGGAAACGGTTTTGGGTTTGCATCGCGGAGAAAATGATATTTAATGCGATGGAATCATCCAAAAGCAACCCGACTCCCCGGCGATCTTCGGATACAAAAGCCGTATGATGTTTCAGAGTTTCTCCGATTACGGAATATCTCACATTTTTTCCGAAGATAATCACTTCACCGGCAGCGGGGAACATCCCCATAATGCCGTTGGAAATACCCACTTTCCCCTGTCCGGCCAATCCGCCGATTCCGAAAATTTCGCCTTCACGAACTTTCAGGTCGACGCCTTTCACTTCCTCACCGGGCATATCGACATAAAAATTCTTTGTTTCCAATGCTATCCGGTCAAAGCTTAAATTTCGTCCGGTTTGTTCTTTGCCGGCCATACTTTCAATGTGCCGGCCGATCATCATTTTCGCTAATTCGATAACGGAAGTTTCATTGTTTTTACGTATTCCTACAACCTCACCATCACGCAGTACCGTGATAGTATCGGCAACCGCCATCACTTCTTCCAATCGATGGGTAATGAAAATGATTGCGATTCCGAAGGATGTAATTTTTCGCATCACTTCCAGTAATCTTTCGGCTTCCGATTCGGCTAATACGGCGGTCGGTTCATCAAACACCAATAATTTGATTCCGGTTTTATCGATCTCTCTGGCAATTTCGATAAATTGTTGGTAGCCGATGGGGAGTCCGGCCACACGGGTATACTCATCGATATCCATTCCGACATGATTCAGCGCGGCTCTTGCATCCGCGGCCATTTTTTCCATGTCTAATGTTTCCAGATTTTTATCATGGAGAATTTTACTGATAAAGTTCGGTGTACAAATCTCTCTTCCGATCTTGATATTTTCCACGATTGTAAAACTCGGAATCAGCATAAATTCCTGGTGTACCATTCCGATACCGGCTTGCATCGCATCCAATGGGGAATTGATAACCGCCGGATTTCCGTCAATCAAGACCTTTCCTTCAAATCCGCCGGTCGAATGGATTACGGGCATCCCGAACAAGATATTCATAAGGGTGGATTTTCCCGCACCGTTTTCACCGACGAGAGCATGAATTTCACCGCGTTTCACATTCAGGGAAACATTCTTCAGCACTTTATTGCCATAATACTCCTTATTGATGTTTTCCATTTTCAAGACATATTCAGAATCCAATTTATACCTCCGAGGCAATTTGTGTCATGAAAAAATTCATAAATCAAAGCATTTCTTTAGTTTTGAGAATAAAAAAAGGATTTGATTTATGAACAAACAAAATATCCTTATCTCCATTAAAAAAGATTTCGGAAAAAATCCGATTCACACTTGAGTCTATCCAACCGATTTCATGGTTGGATAGACTCTCCTTCATTTTTTCATATCCTTCGATTTTTCTCGGGAAAAGAAAAATTCAGATTAAAAAGTAATGTAGTCCGAAAGAATTTGCAGATAGTTGTCGTAAACAACGCCGTTCAATTCAAGCGGGAATACTTCAACCTTCGAACCGTTTGCGATGTCCATGAATAAATCGGTCCAATGATCGACGTCGGCCAGATTATCGATTTCACCGTTCAGATAATCGAACCCATATTCGACACCGGCTTCGACCATCATCATGTTGACCGGGACAGGCCAAGTTGAGAAATGACCGGTTAACCCCGCTTCAGCCACTTTTGCCTTAATCTGTTCGATAATATAGGATACATCCCCTTGTTTATCTTCCGGAATAGAAATTCCGAGCGCTTCCGGATAACCATGATACGGAGAGGGGCAGCATTGTTGCGGATAGTAAGCACCGGTAGCTAAAACCGCCTGAATCATTGCCGGCTGCATTCCGCAGTTAGTGTTGAAGAAAGCGGTTTCCTTTCCGTATTTTTCAACCTGGCGCGGTAAGTCTTCAAGGATAAATTGTTGTGCACCCGTAACACCTGCGTCACCGGTCGGATCCGGAGCGGTGGCATCCACGAAAGTGATCCCCAATTCTTCGCATCTCTTTTTCAAAATTTCATGCCGGGCGACGATTGTCGCATAACTCATATGCCGTGCAAAAGAGTAATGAACGAATGTTTTTGCGCCCATCGCGGCAGCCTGTTCAGCCATCTTCGTGCCCATTTGAATTTCCGCGACGCCCAAAACAACGTCCGCTTTGGAAGCGATGACATCGGGATCTTCACCGGCAACACCGGCTATAAACGGAAAATCGGGTTTGAGTTCATGCACTTTATCGATGGCGGCTGCGGCACCCGGAACAGCTTGGACAAACACGATTAGATCTGCGCCATTGGATACCAATTCGAGAGCCCGTGCAATCGTTGTTTCGACTTCGTCATTGAAGTTGTCAGGGTAAGTTGCTGTGATCACTTTCCCGGGGTATTTTGCAGCCATTTTTTCAGCGGCACGAAATTCCTCTTCCCCTTGGGAAACGGTACCGGTAAGAATACCGATAACAAAGTCATCCTCTTTCGCCGGTGCAAAGCCGACTAACGACGTCACAAGCATGACGAGTACCAAAACAGTAAGTAAGGTTTTTTTCATTGTGTTTCCTCCAAATATGATGGTATTTTGATCAAATGGTGAAATTTCACCATGTTTATCCGCTAATCAGTTTTGATCGACAAAAACGAAGATAAATAGAAATCCAGAGCTCTTGTCTTCTTCTTGTCGGTTGATAAGGGTCTATAATCAGACAAAATAATATTCAAATGATCAATAATCCGCCAGCAAATCCGCCGGATAGAAATTAAAAAAATACTTATTATTAAGGTTTTAAATAATAATCTTATTTCTTGATTTTGTGGAAACATTCTTGCCCTGTTTTATGAAAATATGACATTTGTTGCAGATTTTTATGATTTTTGGCACGCCCCCATTTTAAAAAAATAAAATCATCGGTTGAGTCCTTTGTAAGACCGCTTGATATTTGAGGAAATAAATAACTTTTTCTGCCGATAATCATCTTTTTTTGCTTTTCCTTTTCTAAAGCATGATATACTCAGATCAATTCAATCTTTAAATGCGATACAGCGAGATCGCCAAGGTGAAAAAATGACTGATCCAAAGATTATAAAAAAGGAAAACTTGTCAAACGAGAAAATCGTTGACAAGTTTTTTTAATCCGAATGCTGATAAAGGAATACAAAAATGCCATCCATTAAAGCTGTTGTCATGGATGAAACCGCAATGAATCGGGCTCTGATGCGGATTTCTCATGAAATTATTGAACACAACCACGGAACGGATAAATTGGGGTTGATTGGAATCAAACGTCGCGGCGTCCCCTTGGCAAAGAGAATAGCGGAAGATATCCGGATCATCGAAGGGGTACAGATTCCGGTAGGCAGTCTGGATATAACGCTTTATCGCGATGATCTGTCGTCTATAGCGGAAATGCCTTCGGTAAACGCTTCCGAAATAAATTTTTCCGTCACCGGTTTGAATATTGTATTGGTTGATGATGTTATTTATACGGGCAGAACGGTGCGAGCCGCCATTGATGCATTGTTCGCGCTGGGAAGACCGGCTTCCATCCAACTGGCTGTATTGATTGATCGGGGACATCGGGAATTACCGATTCGACCGGATTATGTCGGCAAGAATATACCGACGTCCAGGAACGAGTTGATAGCGGTTAATTTACCGGAATTTGATAACCGAACCAATGTCGAAATCCATGATTCCGAAAATTATTCGAATCATGGTCAATAAATTTCAAGGTTCTGAGGAGAGTCCTATGTCGCAAAATGAAGTTCAGTCGATCGGCTATTTGCCGGATGAACGTCCCCCGTTTTTTAAACTTGTTTTGTATGCTTTACAACAAGTTATTGTTATGTTTCCCGCTACGGTAACCGTTGCGATTATAACGGGTTTTCATATTTCAACGACCATTTTTGCCAGCGGTCTTGCGACGTTTTGTTTTATTCTGGTAACCGGAAGAAAGATTCCGCTGTATTACGGATCCAGTTTTTCTTACATCTCGGCGATCGCCGGAATTATGGCGGCAAAGGCTGCGGAGGGAGCGGATTTGAACACTCAGATCCAGACCGCACAGTTCGGAATTATCATGTCCGGTTTTGTTTCGATTTTTGCGGGCTTGATTATCAAACGATTCGGAACGGAATCGATTGAAAAAGTGTTACCGGCAACAATCACCGGCCCGATCGCGATGTCTATCGGATTGACTTTGGCAGCAAATGCCTTGCTGGATGCGTGTGCGGTGCCTGCGGGAGTTGCGGAAGAATCGATCGATTTGGTACGTAATTATGCCTGGACAATTTCTTTGATTACCTTACTCTCCACAATATTTTTTACCGTTTATCTGAAAGGGTTCGCCGGTCAATTAACCTTGCTTTTCGGCCCGATTGTCGGTTGCCTGGTCACTGTCCTGATTTCAAAATTTACCGGCTTTGATTTCTTCCGGACGCTTTCGGAAGGGAACGGGACCGGATTATTTGCCCTGCCGGTTTTTACACTGCCCAAACCCTCTTTGGCGGCGGTTGCGGCGATCATGCCGATTGCGATCGCAACTATACCGGAATCAACGGCTCATTTGTATCAGTTGGATATTTATGTCAATAACTTGGCTAAATTGAAAAAATCCGAGAAGCGTTATAACATAGCGGACAAACTGGGCTTGAATTTGATGGGTGACGGAATTGCCGATATCGTTTCGGCGCTCGTCGGCGGTCCTGCCGGGACGAACTACGGTGAAAATATCAGCGCTATGACGATCACACGGGTTTTTTCGGTTCCGGTCTTAATTGCCGCATCGATTATCGCCATGATTATCTCTTGCTTCCGTCCGTTGATCAACGCAATCTATGCCATTCCACAACCGGTAATCGGCGGACTCGAGATCTACTTGTTCGGGGCGATCGCCGCACAGGGGATTGCGATCATGGTCGATAAGAAGGTCGATTTCTTTGACGCACAGAGTATCGCACTGATCGCATCGATTATGGTAATCGGAGTCGGCGGACAGTATGCCTTCGGCGGTAGTATTCCGTTTTTCGGAATACAGGTACCTTGCATTGCGGGAGCGGCAATTTTCGGTATCGTTTTGAATCTGCTGCTGAGCTTTGGGAAAAAACCGGCATTGTCGACCCAAAATGGGACGGAATCCAAATAGATTGGTAAAGATGCATTTGGTTTCATAAAAACTTATTAAAAGAAAAACGAAAAACACAGGCACCGATCAAAAGCCTGTGTTTTTTTATTTTCCCAAAAAGAACCGGAAGGAATCTTGAATCATAATCGTCCTTTGACAATTATCCGATAACCTAATAAAATTGATTGGCTAAACTGTATATTGTTGGCAAGATGCCATGAATAATTTCAGAAGGAATAAACAATGAAAGAATATTCGACCGATTCGATTCGAAACATTGCGCTGGTTTCACACAGCAGCGCCGGAAAGACCATGATGACTGAAGCTTTCCTGCATTTTACAGGAGCAACCACCCGATTGGGAAAGATTGAAGACGGAACAACCGTTTCGGATTTTGATGATGAGGAAAAACGACGTACGATTTCGTTATACAGTACGGTAATCCCTATTGAATATAAAGATAAAAAAATTAATGTTCTGGACACTCCCGGCTACAATGATTTCATCGGCGAAGTCGTATCCGCTTTGAGCGTTTCCGACGGCGCTTGTGTCCTTTTGGATTCCGTATCGGGCCGTGAAGTCGGAACGGAAATCGCTTGGAAATACGTTAATAAATTTAATTTGCCGCGGATCGTAGTCGTTAATAAGATGAATCGGGAGAACGCTGATTTTAAAAAAGCAATGGCATCTCTTGCGGATTATACGGATATGCGCCTGATTCAGGTCCAGATTCCTTGGGGAGAAAAACTTGATTTTCGCGGCGTAATCGATATTCTGACGATGAAAGCATATGACGGCGCGGAGAATAAAATCGTCGATATTCCCGCCGAATACATGGAAGAAGCTCAACAACTCCGAGCCGCATTGACGGAAGCGGCAGCGGAAAGCGACGAAGAACTGATGGAAAAGTTCTTTGAAAGCATGGAACTTTCGGATGAAGAAATTTTGCGCGGATTTTCCAAAGCGGTTAAAAAAGGCGATTTTGTTCCGGTTTATTGTGCCGCAGGCGGACAGGAAATCGGAGTGGCTCCGATTCTCGATGCCTTTATCAACCTGATGCCGAGTCCCGCCGAAAGAAAACCGATTGTCGTAAAAGATAAAAAAGGAAATGATGTAGAAATTTCTTGTGATGATTCGGGACCGTTGGTTGCCTATGTTTGGAAGACAACAGCCGATCCTTTTGTGGGTAAGCAGACTTTTTTGCGGGTTTATTCGGGAATGCTTACTTCCGATTCCAGAATATGGAACGGTACCCGTTCGGTTGAAGAGCGCTACGGAAATTTGAACATCCCGATGGGAAAGGATAATATTCCGGTAAAAACGGTTCATGCCGGTGATATTTGTTCGGTAGCGAAATTAAGTGAAACGGTGACCGGTGATACATTCAGCGATAAAGCGAATCCGTTAACCGTCCCGGTTCCCGAATATCCTCATGCCCTTTACCGGGTTGCCGTTTACCCGAAGACACAGGCAGATTCCACGAAAATCAGCCCCACATTGACTCGTCTTTGCGAAGAAGATATGACTTTGTCATGGTATAACGAAATGGCGACCAATCAAACCATCCTCCAGGGAATGGGTGATCAGCATATCGATGTGGCGATTCGGCGGGCAGAGTCCAAATTTATGGTGAATCTTTTGACAAAAGAGCCGAGAGTGCCTTATCAGGAAACAATCGTGAAAGAAGCCTCCGCCATGTATCGACATAAGAAACAATCCGGCGGTTCCGGTCAATTCGGTGAGGTTCATTTGAAAGTTAAACCCAATCCGGATGCGGAGTTCGAAATGCATAACGATGTTTTCGGCGGTGCGATCAGCGCAAGTTATATGCCGGCGATTGAAAAAGGCATCCGCAATGCGATGAAAGAAGGAATTTTAGCCGGTTTCCCAATTCACGGTATTTATGTTTCCGTATTTGACGGGAAGGAACACCCGGTTGATTCAAAACCGATTGCTTTTGAAACGGCTGGACGGGAAGCCTTCAAATTAGCGTTTGCCGATGCCGGTCCGGTATTGGAAGAACCGATCTATACGGTAAAAATAACCGTTCCGGAAGAGTACATGGGGGATGTCATGGGTGATTTGAATACGCGGCGTGCCCGAATTTTGGGAATGGAAACCGAAAAGGGCGAAAGTACCGTTACAGCTTTGGTTCCCTTAGCGGAAATGCAGCGTTATACAACCCAGTTGCGATCAATGACCGGCGGCCGTGGTGTCTTTACGATGGAATTCAGCAATTATGAAGTGGTTCCGCCCCATATTAC
>JALHEL010000180.1 GCA_022837205.1 Leptolinea sp. | reverse complement strand
TTCGCTTTGCGCAATTCATACTGGGAACGTCTTTGAATAATCACCAGACGATGCTCGATAAAAATACAAAGCGCCTTTTTTAAGGACAGGGTACGCGGTTGATTATCCACCAACGCCAGCATCTGAACACCGAATGTGGATTGCAACGGTGAATGCTTATAGAGCAGATTCAGAACCTGTTTGGGCTGTCCGTTCTTTTTCAGTTCCAACACAATACGCATCCCGCTGCGATCCGATTCGTCTCGCATGTCATGAACGGCGTCGATTTTTCCGCTTCGTACCAGTTCCGCGATTCGTTCGATTAAGGTCGTTTTATTAATTTGGTAAGGAATTTCCGTAATGACAATATCATATCTTCCCGGACGGTTCTCTTCCACATGCGTCCGTCCGCGGACAACAATTCTTCCGCGACCGGTCGAATAAGCTTGGGTGATACCCTCGCGACCGATGATGACCCCGCCGGTCGGAAAATCCGGTCCCTGAACGTGGCGCATCAATTCTTCGACGGTGATGTTATCCACATCATCGTAATTCTCGATCAAATATTTGATTGCATCGGATATTTCCCGTAAATTATGCGGCGGGATATTCGTCGCCATCCCGACCGCGATGCCGGAAGAACCGTTCAGCAACAAATTGGGAATTTTTGAAGGTAAAACGAGCGGTTCCCGTAATGTCCCATCGAAGTTATCGGTAAAATCGACGGTATCTTTATCGATATCCGCCAACAATTCATCGGTGATCGGTGCGATTCTGGCTTCGGTATAACGCATAGCTGCCGGTGAATCGCCGTCAATGGATCCGAAATTTCCCTGCCCGTCCACCAACGGATAGCGCATCGAGAAATCCTGCGACATACGAGCCATCGCATCATAAATGGATTGATCACCGTGGGGATGATACTTTCCCAGAACCTCGCCCACAATACGAGCCGATTTTTTATGCGGACCGTTGGAACGAATGCCCATATCCTGCATTGCGTATAGAATTCTTCGATGGACCGGCTTCAAGCCATCCCGGGCATCCGGTAATGCGCGCGACACGATTACACTCATCGCATAATCGAGATAAGCCATGCGCATCTGTTCATCGATATCGACTATATTTACTTCATCCGTTCCCATTTTTATTCGCTCTTTTCTCGTAAAATATCCGATTAATTATACCATCCGAAGACCGCCCCTTCACCCCGGAGCGGCTGCGGCGGTGACGGAAAACAAAGCCGGCGGGTTGCCGCCGGCTGAAATCAAGACCGATCGTCCGTCGATCAAATCGTTATTTAGTTATTCGAATTCGATTCAGGGTCGCAGCCAGAACCCTTGCAGATTCAATGACCCGACGGTCCCTTCCTCGGTCGTTGAAAAAGCGATGTCGGACAGCACCAAGATACTGCCGTCACCGATTTCGATGACCGGGGCAGGTTCGCTGCGCTTCAGGTCCTCTTCCGAGGTTTTTTCCGTCAGAATTTGTTTTACCGCCTGCGATACATCCGCTTCGAGTATATCCGATTCGGCATCATTCCCCACCGGAACATTCGTCAGATCGATCGAATCCCCGGACAGGTTCGCGGATACCACCGTCATTCTGCCATAGCCCGAAATATCCAAATCATTTACCGAATAAAATCGGTAATTGTAATTTTGTCCTTCGGAATTGACCCCGTAAAAGCCGCTGTTTTGGATGGCTTCCATCATCTCCGTATCAATATTTTCAACATACTTTTTTCCGAAAGGATCATTTTTCAAATAATAATAAGCTCCCGCCATTTTTTTCTGTTCCGATTCGGACAGGTTTTTGAAACCGATCGCCGCATATTTTTCAAAGTTGTTTTTTTGGCTGCGAACCGATAAATCGTACACATTGATCCCCGGAACCGCCGTCGTTATGATTGCCAACACCGCCAGAATCGGTAAAATAACTCCGACTTCCCGTTTCTTGAAAAAATAGAAAAGGATATAGAGAATTTCAAACAGCATCAGCATGACACAGAGATATCGCCTGGGTGTCAATCCGAATTCCGCAATCCGGATTCCGATGGAATACCCTTGCAGAAAAAGAAAGGGAATAAAAATATAAGGAAGCTTGATCCCCGTTCGAACGAGAAAATTATCCTTTGGAAAAGAATCCGCCATCGTCCAGATGGGTAACCCTACAACAAAAAGTGCGGCAAGGATCCGAAATACTTCGTTTGAAGGCATTTCCTGAGTAATAATGATTTTCGCTATATATAAATAAATGATCGCAAATGCGATCATTGTTAAGGGTAGCAGAATATAGCGAACAACGACGGCAAAAAACTTCGCGGTTTCTTTATGAGTGTGAATCATGGAATGCAGAGTCCCGATGCCGGCCGTGCACCCCAATACCAATATCTCCGCCCGTACAATCAGATCGGAATAGGAATTATCCAAAATCAGATAAATGAATATCGCAATAACCGCAGCGATACCGGCCGCCAGGGCACCGCTGATGATAGCGATTTGGGACAGATTCTGAATTCCCATCGTGACATATTGACTGAAAGGTTGGCCGGATTTTTTATAATTCACGAAAACGCCTAAAGCGATCAGAACGATGCAATAAGTTATCACATAAGAAGGCAATACCTGATGGATAACGTCTGACTCTATGCCGGCGAACGACTGACCTTCCGGTAATGCGTTCAGATAGATAAAGCCGAAGGAAAACAAGGCTGCGATCAAAAAACCCAAAAGCGATTGCCAAAAATGTTTGAAATGCAATGTCTCGATCAAGAACGTGCCGATTCCGAATAAAATGAGGAAGGGGATGATTTTTTCGCCAAAGAGCGATTGAATCTGTTGTCCCTTGGGGAAAAACACCGCATATAGAATCGAAACAATCGCGATCAGAATAACCGTTATCTTATATTTTTGAAAAGTACTGCGAAAATCATCAGAAAAATTTTCCCATATCGATTGAATTTTTGTCATCTTCTTTTTTATACTCCGCTTTCGTTTGCAAACAGATTTAGTTTCTGTACGTAGTTATATAATGAAAGTTTCGTGAGATACAATTGCGGATATGTTTTGACAGCATTTGCATGCTTAACAACCTATCAAAAACAAGATTATCTTGATCGGAAATCGGTGCTGTTTTCACCGGAGAGAATCAAGCCATCGTGGTTAAATCAACATTAAGATCGATAAAATCACTGATTTTATGTATACAATATGATTTGAAGTATTAAATTAAAAGGAAGATTGTATGGCATATAAAATCCTGATTGTTGATGACGATGTGCTTCTGCGACGCAGTCTGGCTTTCAACTTTGAGAAATGCGGATATCCGGCCAATACCGCCGAAAACGCGGAAGACGCGCTGGCAATCATTAATATCGATCCGCCCGATTTGATCTTATTGGATATCGGGCTCCCCGGAATGGACGGACTGGATGCCATTTCCGAAATCCGAAATTCAAAAAACATTCCGGTGATATTCCTGACTGCCCGGCGCAGCGGCAGTGATCAAGTGACCGGTTTGAATGCCGGAGCGGATGATTATATAACGAAACCCTTTGATTTCGACGTTCTCTTAGCCCATGTGAAAGCGGTCTTACGCCGCCGCGAGAATCCGGTACAGGAACCGGAGGAAAATATTTTGCAGGTGGGAGATTTAAAATTGGATTTTCCCCAACATAAAGCCGAAATAGGCGGAAAAGAACTGGAGTTATCCCCCAAAGAATTCGAGTTATTAACCGCTTTGGCGCTGAATGCCGATCATATTATCGGCACGGACAATTTACTGAAACGAGTCTGGGGGGCGGAATATACCGGCGACCCCCAAGTTCTTTATGTCCATATTCGCTGGCTGCGCAGTAAAATTGAAGAAGATCCGGATCATCCCAAACGAATATTGACGGTCCGCAGCGTGGGGTACAAATTTAATTCGACTTTATCTGAATGAAAAATCTTAAACTTCAATTTATCCTGAGCCATACATTACCGGTCCTTATTACGATTCCTTTGGTGGGTGTCGCTTTATCATATGCTATGGAAACTCACCTGATTTTGAAAGATATGAAGCAAACCATTCAGGATCAGGCAGCGTTAATCACACAGTATTCCGAAGGAAATCCCGACGTTCTGAAAGAAGAACAGGCAGCTGAACAGATGATTCAGGAAATTCGTCCCAACTTGGTCACGGGAGTCATTTTATTCGATCGCGCCTGGAATGTACTGGCAACCACAGACGATGATAAGAACGAAATCACACAACGATTCCCGCCCCCGATGATGGAGATGAAATTCGGACAATCCGGCCTCGAACCGGTGATCAATATTTCCAAATACAATCCTTTCAAACATTCCGAAGATATTATCGAAATGATGGTTCCGGTAACCAACAGCGATAATCAGCT
>JALHEL010000179.1:4485-6980 GCA_022837205.1 Leptolinea sp. | reverse complement strand
ATGGGATTGGTGCGGTTACCGGTCACAGTCATTGTAATCCTCAGGGTCAATGTACAAGAACTGGCAGGCTCAAGAATTCCGCCAGTAAACGTAAACTTCCCTTCACCCGGAATTGCTGTCAATGTACCCCCGCAAGTCCCAACTTCGGGATTCGCCGGATTCGCTACAATCATACCGGCAGGCATCGTATCAACAAAGGCAACACCGGTCAAAGGTACACTGTTGGGATTAATCAACTGAACGGAAAGCTTTGAATCCGTTCCTCCATACACCAGGAGCGGATCAAATCCTTTTACCACTCGTAAACTTAGCGCACCGATTGAAAGCGTTGCAGTTGCATTGTCTCGGGGTTGAATCGTGATACCGGAGTTTTTTCCTGTTGCTTCCGTCTTATTAATTGTGTTTGTACGAGTTGTAAGAGGTCCTTTTCCTTGGACCGCAACCGTGATTGTGCATAGTCCGTTTATTTCTCCGACTCTTGCAGGAATTGTTCCTCCAGTTAATCTGATTTTTCTTTCATTCGCGCCAAGAGTGTCATCGGATCCGTCAGGAAAAACAACCACGCCGCCACAGGTAGTTAGATAATTTTCATGATCATTCAAAGGAACGACATAAACCCCTTCAGAGGGAGAGGTTCCTCCCATAGTAGCAAGATCATCCAGTAAAGTCACATCCGTTATTGCTTCCAAACTGGAATTTTCGAGGCTAATGGTCAATGTTGAATATCCATTCGGGTTGACTCCGGAAGGATAAAATTGTTTCCTCATCGAAAAGCTGGAGGCATTAAGCGTTGCCGATGCCGCAGTGTCATTTTTCCTTCCTTCGGTGGTCGTAACCGCATTTACACCGATCGTGTTTGTATAACTTCCGGAAGCATCAACCGTAACATAGACATTTATGTCGCAGGTGCCACCGGCGTTGGCAATCGCACCGCCCGATAACGAAATCGACGAAGCACCGGTATCGGCTGTAAGAGTTCCTCCGCAACCGTTTGATGCCGGAGTACTGTTAGTGATTCTCATTCCAGTTGGCAGATGATCCGCAAATGAAATTCCGCTTACGCCAGTATCCAATGGTGCGGTTAACCGAATGTGTAATTTCACATTTGTTCCAGGTGCAATCGGATTCGTAGAAAAATCTTTAGAAATTTTTATCGGTGTATCCGGTACGATCACTCCCAAATCAGGATTTGATTTAATATCTGTATTCTTGGCTCCTTCCCCGGTCGTGATATCACCTGCCGGAATCGTATTGGAATAATTGCCGGTAGCCGAAGCGGTAACCTTAAAAGTGATTGTGCAGGTAGAATTTGCCGCAATTGTCCCGCCGGACAATGAAACCGAATTGGTTGTTGATGAAACCGTTCCACCACATTGAGAAGTTGCCGGGGCTTCGCTGACCGTAAGCCCAGAGGGCATCGTATCAGTAAATACTATTCCGCTTAAAGCTACGTCGGTCCGATTATTTTTCAAGGTAATGGTTACCGTGGATGTTCCTCCTTGAGCAATATATGCCGGAGAAAATGATTTCGTCCCTGTCAACCATCTCTTAATCGTTATGTTGGCGACTACATCATTAGGGTTCGAAACGCTTTGATCGGTAATTAGTGTATTTTTATCAATTTTATTCGTATAAGTAATATCGGGAGCATTAGCCGGCGTTGTTACGGGAACGGAAATCGTACAGGTGCCTAAATTTTCCCCCTTTGCTGGAATTGTTCCGCCTGTCAGAGTAATAGCTTGAGTTCCGGCAGTCGCCGTTAAAGTGCCTCCGCAGGTTGTTGAAGCTGTCGGTGAACTGGCAATCTGAAGTCCTGCCGGAAGAGTATCGGTCAAACCTACTCCGGTATATGCGTCATGCAACGGATTTTTTAAAGTTATCGTCAATGTACTGACTGCCCCTGCAACGATTGTCGACGGATTAAACGATTTCACGACATCGATGTTTTGAACATTCAGATTCGCTTGCGCATCGGAACCGTTAGTGACTCCTTGGCGGGTCCTGACCGATCCGGTTCCCGCTGGACCAGCCGGAATCGTATTGGTATAAGTTCCCTGTTTCGTTGAAGTTACATTTACTGCCACGGAACAGGAAACCCCCGGTGCGATACTCCCGTTACTCAGTGTAATCACGCTTGTCCCTGCATCGGCCGTTATGGTTCCAGTCCCGCAATTTGACAGAACCGGATTTACCGTGGGTGCCAACACTAAATCGGTCGGCAGTGTATCCGTATAAGTCACTTCTGTTAATGTCGTCGCAGTGTCATTGTTCCGTAAAACAATAGTCAAACGGCTGACGTCGCCGGCATAAATCGTGTTAGGATTAAAGTTTTTACTTAAAGAAGGTGGTTGTACGGTACCGACGGTTATAGTCGCACTGGCAGGGGTCGTGTTTGTAACCGTAACCGTCGAATCATCTGATTTGGTGGCTTGTAAATTTGCTGCGGGAATCGTATTGATATGGTTCCCCGAAACGGTTGACGTAACGTTAATTTC
>JALHEL010000179.1:0-4460 GCA_022837205.1 Leptolinea sp. | reverse complement strand
GTACTTCCAACCTTTGCCGGAACCGTCCCCCCGGAAATCGAGAGCGTACTGCCGCTGAAAGACACCGTCCCACCGTCACAATCGGTCGTTGGATTGGGATTTGTCGGATCAAATAGTACATTAGCCGGCAAAGTATCGGTCCACCCCGGATTTCCAAGGGTTAATGGGAACGTGTTCGGATTGTAAATCGTAACTTTTAGACGCGAAGCTTGACCAGGTAAAATCGAGATCGGTGTGAAACTCTTATTGATCTCTGCGGAATAACTCTGTGTTTGCGCAAAGACTGATTCATTTTGAAGAATGAAAACGACCCCGCTTAAGAAAAATAGAATAACGAGGATAAAATTTTTGGTGTGATTTATCTTTTTCATAGTTTATTCCTTCTATTAAGATAAGATAATATTTATTTTTTTCTATTTGTTGTATTGCAAGTTATATGCCATTTTTATTGCATCCCTTCCCCATCCGGAATTCTCCTCTTGACAATCCTCTCATTTCGGTATATAGTATCTATACCCCACACGGGTGGGGTATAGATACGGCTAAGGAGCAAAATGAAGCAAACTTATCACATCAGCGGTATGAGCTGCGCCGCCTGCGCGGCGGCTGTCGAAAAGAGCGTCAGAAAACTGCCGGGGGTGAAGCGGGCAGATGTAAACCTGCTGGCGAATAAACTTGCGGTGGAAATCGATCCGGAAAAAGTTACAGCAGCGGATATTGTCCAAGCTGTGGAGAAAGCCGGTTACGGTGCGGAACCACTCGATATAAAAGCGAGCGCTTCGGCAAACCGCTCGAAAACAGGGGTCAATCCGGCGGAAGCCGAACAAAAAGAGATGAAACAACGATTGATCCTATCCGTCGTGTTTCTGATCCCGTTGCTGTATTTATCGATGGGTCATATGGTGGGTCTGCCGCTCCCAAGTAGACTACACGGTGCTGCCAATGCGGTGCCGTTTGCCTTTACTCAATTTCTACTGACGTTACCGATCGTGGCGATCAATCGAAAATTTTATTCTTCGGGCTTCAAATCGTTGTTTCGTCGTGCTCCAAACATGGATTCTCTAATTGCCATCGGGACTTCCGCGGCTTTGATTTACGGGATCTATGCCATTTACAACATCGGTTGGGGGCTGGGATATCAGGACCTGGAACGCGTCGAGCGATTTCGAACTGATTTGTATTTTGAATCGGCAGGCACCATTCTGACATTGATCACCATCGGAAAGTATCTTGAAGCTCGTTCCAAAGGAAAGACATCCGAAGCAATCTCGAAATTATTGGATCTGGCTCCCCAATCCGCATTTGTCATCCGCGATGGAGTGGAACAGGAAATACCGGTAGAACAAATCACGGTGGGAGATGTGGTTGTCGTTCGGCCCGGGCAACGAATTCCGGCGGATGGGATCGTCTTGGACGGGTCCAGTTCCGTAGATCAATCGATGCTCACCGGCGAAAGCTTACCCATTGAAAAGAAAAAGGGCGATCCGGTTGTCATCGCCACCGTCAATCAAACCGGAACATTTACGTTCCGAGTGGAAAAAACCGGTGCAGATACTACCCTCGCAAAGATCGTGGCATTGGTTGAAGAAGCAAATTCCGGAAAAGCGCCTATTTCACGCTTAGCGGACAAGATCAGCGCCGTGTTTGTGCCGACTGTGATCGGAATCGCACTCATCACCGCCATCGCTTGGGCGGTTGCAGGACAAAGTCTTGAATTTGCGCTCTCCTCCGCCATCACCGTTTTAGTGATTTCCTGCCCCTGTGCATTAGGGCTCGCCACGCCGGTCGCGATTATGGTCGGAACGGGCAGAGGCGCTCAATTCGGGATTCTATTCAAATCCGCCGAGGCGCTCGAAACAACTCATTTGGTTAAAACAGTCGTATTAGATAAAACAGGCACGATCACCGAAGGAAAACCACGGGTTTCCGACGTCATACCGATCAATCCAGCTTTTACCGAAGGGGACTTGTTATCCCTCGCGGCATCGATCGAACAACGTTCGGAACATCCCTTGGCGAGTGCCATTCTGCTCGAAGCCGAACATCGAAATCTTCGCAAGTCGGATCCCGACCATTTTGAATCCCTTTCAGGCTTGGGGATTGAAGCGATGATCGCGGGAGAACACTATCTGGCTGGGAATTTAAAACTAATGCAGGAGCGGGGTATCGCGGTTGAGGAAATTATCCCTATGACAGAAGCTCTTGCGGAAGAAGGTAAAACTCCCCTGCTTTTTGCCAAAGATCAACAGTTGATCGGCATTATTACAGCCGCTGATCGTATCAAACCCACCAGTCGGGAAGCCGTCGCGCAATTAAAAGCGATGGGGCTGACCGTCATCATGCTGACCGGCGATAATGAACGAACCGCCTCTATGATTCAAAACCAGGTTCATGCCGATCGCGTGATTGCCGAGGTACTGCCACAGGACAAAGAACGGGAGGTTCGAAAAATTCAGGCGAACGACGGAAAAGTGGCTATGATTGGGGATGGAATCAATGATGCGCCGGCTCTTGCCAGAGCCGATGTGGGAATCGCAATCGGAGCCGGAACAGATATCGCCATTGAATCCGCCGATATCGTCTTAATAAAAAATGACTTGCGGGATGCGATTACCGCCATCCAACTGAGCAGAGCGGTCATTCGCAATATCCGACAAAATTTATTCTGGGCTTTTTTCTATAATATGATCGGCATTCCGATAGCCGCCGGAGTTTTTTACACCACCTTCGGTTGGAAGTTGAACCCCATGTTTGCCGCAGCCGCGATGAGCCTGAGCTCGGTAACGGTTGTCACCAATGCGTTGCGCCTCAGATCTTTTCAACCGAAAACCTTAAACGTTCCGAAAGATCATCCCACGGAACAGAGTGATGTTTTAACTATCCAAAAAGAAAAAGGAGAAAGAACGATGAAAAAAATAATGGATATCAAAGGTATGTCATGTGAACATTGCAAAGCAACCGTCGAAAAAGCTTTAAAATCGATTGACGGTATTAGTGAGGCGGTAGTTGATTTGAAAGCCGGAAATGCGGAAATCACCTTCTCTAAACCAGTATCAGACGAAGCGTTAGAAAAGGTCGTCAAGGACGCTGGCTACGAACCGCTTGCGATCCGGGCTGTGGAGAAGTAGAAAGTGGTCGCCGACAAACAAAAAGTGATTCGGTTATTGAAGACAGCCCGCGGTCAGATTGACGGTCTGCTAAAGATGGTAGAAGATGATCGATATTGTGTTGATATTTCCAATCAGATTGCAGCCACTCAAGCGATTCTCAAAAGCGCCAACCGCGAGATTCTGCATGCCCATATACAAGGATGCGTCCGGGAAGCTTTTGAAAACGGTGATCAGCAGCAAAAAGATGCCAAAATCGAAGAAATTATCGCGATTTTCGACCGCTTGAATCAATAGATTTGGCTGTCACGATTTTGAATCAGCGTTGGATCTGCAGCCTCCGCGCTTCCTTGCATGACATCTGCTGGTTCCATGCCGATCCTGCGTTAAAATAAGACATTAATATGGATCTCTCAACCTTATTCAACCATAAAAAAGTGATTTTTTCGTTGGAGATTTTTCCGCCGAAAAAAGACACCCCCTATAACGTAATTTATAATACGCTGCTGAAATTACGCGGTTTGCCGGTGGATTTTATCAGTGTCACTTACGGTGCCGGAGGAAGCGCCGCCCAACGCGAAAAGACCGTCGAAATCGCCTCGTTGATTCTGACAACCTATCATATTGAGCCGGTTGCCCATCTGACATGCGTCAACTCTGATCGCCGGGAAATTTCGGAAACTCTGAGCAAGTTGAAAGAAGGCAACATTCGAAATATTTTAGCTTTGCGCGGGGATATCACTCCCGGTATCCCTCCCAAAGAAGAATTTAAGCATGCCAGCGATTTGGCAAAGTTTATCAAGGAAACCGACCCTTCTTTCAACCTGATCGGCGGATGTTATCCCGAATGTCATCCCGAATGCGAGAACCTGGATCGGGATATAGAAAACCTGAAAATCAAAATCGATAGCGGGGTATCTCATCTGATTACTCAGTTGTTTTTTGATAACCGCGTTTTTTATAAATTTCGAGAAAAGGCTGTTCAAGCCGGAATCCATGTTCCCATCGAAGCCGGAATCATGCCAATTGTAAATAAAAATCAGGTCGAACGCACTGTTACCATGTGTGGTGCGAGTGTTCCGCCGAAAATGGCACGTTTCATCAGCAAATACTGTAATGATCCGGTTGCTTTGAAGGATGCCGGGCTGTTTTATGCTACCGAACAGATTATGGATTTAATCGATAACGGCGTGCAAGGAATTCATCTTTATACAATGAACAACGTTGAAACGGCTTCCCGAATCAGTGAAAACATTCAGAATATCATCGCCGCTGAAAACCAAAGACCGCGAGAAGGAATAAACGTTTGAAAATCAGCCTCGAATCTTTGGATGAGCGGGAAATCCTGCGAAC
>JALHEL010000178.1 GCA_022837205.1 Leptolinea sp. | reverse complement strand
ATAAGGATTTTTGCCCCACGGATAAGAGCTTTTAATATTTCAACTTTTTGTTTTTGACCGACGGTTAAATCGCGAATTTTTTTGTTAGGATCAATCGAAAAATTAAATTTTTGAGAAGCTTCTTTAACCAATCTTTCTGTTTCATCGACATCGATACTTAAACCATGTCGGGGTTCTATTCCCAATACCATATTTTCTGCCACGGTTAATGATGGAACCAACATAAAATGTTGATGAACCAAGCCGATTCCCATTTTGATCGCCATCAGCGGGGATGTTATCCGGACTTTTTCTCCGTCAATATAGATCTCACCATCGGTAGCTTCTTCTTCGCCGAAAAGAATTTTCATCAGCGTCGTTTTCCCAGCGCCGTTTTCACCTGAAAGCGCATGGATCTCACCATAGTTAACACTAAACGTCACACCATTATTTGCAATGACGCCATTCGGATATACTTTGGTGATATTTTGCAGCCTTAATGCCTCAGCTGTTTTTTCCATCGACTACCTCTTTTTAACCTTTGAAATATGACGTTGGAGAACAACAAACAGTAATCTCTCCGGCGTCCGATATTTCATTTTCATCTTTCCTCATTGATTCAAAATTTAAATGAAATAAAACATGAGAGTATAGAAATAAATCCATACTCTCATGTTTCGAATGGTTGTTACGGTTTCATCGCATCACGAAGAGCTGCGACATCTTCACTTTTCATCCCGAAGGCTGAACCGACGACGATTTCGCCATCAATAATTTTCTTCTCAATTTCATCCAGTTTTTTCTGAATTTCTTCCGGTACCAGTGCTTTGTAATTATCGTTCTTTGCTAAACCGACAGCACCTGTGCTCAGACCGAGAGAATAATCATGACTCGTATCCATCGTCCCGTCCATATAACCTTTAACCGCTGTAACGAGCGAATCTCCCACATTTTTCAAAGCGGAAGAAATAATGTTTCTGGCCAGATTCGCATCTGTATCCTGAAGTTGTGCCCAAGTATCCATATCGCAACCGATAAAATATTTATCAACATTGCTTGAAGCAGTTACAGCACCCAGGATGCTTTGAGAAGCCGGCGCAAATACGATCTGTGCTCCCTGGTTATAAAGTTGGGTGGTCATTTCGAGGGCTTTCGGGACATCCTCAAAAGATCCGACGTAGGAAGTAAGCAATTTAATGCTCGGATCAATATATTTGATTCCTTCGATATACCCAACCAGGAAGTTATTAATATTTGCGGTGTCCATCGAACCGACGAAACCGAGTATTCGTTTATCGGGATCGATTTTTTCGGCACCTGAATCAAGCATCAAAGCTGCCAGTGCACCCGCCATGAAAGATCCTTCATTATCAAGATAGGAAATTCCCATCATATTTCCCGTCGTGACAACTGTCCGATCCACATTACCGTCAAAGAAAATATAATGTTTTTCGGGGAATTGAACAGCGATATTCTGTGCAAGCTCTTTCACAGACCATGTACCGGAAATAATCAGATCCCAATCTTGTTCAGACACATCCAAATAATGGCCCTCATAAGCAGTTTCATCGCGTCCCATTTCGATGATTTTCGTTTGGGCGCCGAGTTCTTTTTCCATTCGCCGGACACCGCTGGCTGCCGAATCATAAAAGCCTTTATCGCCCAAACTACCATTAATAAGCAAAACGACCTTGATCGGTGCATCTTCTGCCGCGACAATTCCGAATATGGAAAATACCACGGCGATTGCCAACATTACTGAAAACAATTTTTTACTCATAATTCCTCCTTTTTCTTCAAACGGGTCAGGTTTCCCCGCTTCTGACAAATAAATAATTAATATGACATTACGGCTCTTCTATTGATCGGAATTCGATAACAACTGCTCCTAAGGTAATATCTAGCATACCCAATCGGTTGGTCTTTTTCATCCCGCATAATCTCTTCTAAGAAAAGAACGACATCATTTTTGGGAACAGTCATTTTCATATTCTTATCAGCATTTGCCCCGAATGCCGTCATAAATGATTGAGCCGTCGCAGCAAACGAATAAATTCCTTCTTGTCCAAAACGATACAGGTCATCTCGATTTTCGGGATTAATCCCAAAATATTTTAATTTTTCAACCATTACCATCAAAACGGAAGTGCTCATCATCTCATATTGAGATTGATAATAAAAATCCATGATCTGCAATTCCTTCCCGGGAGTTGCTTCCAATCGGTCCGCGAGATATTCACCACACATTTCAACATTCGATTTCATTTCTACTGAATCGATTTGTTCGATACAATTTTCCAGACAAATGTTGTAGCACCAAGGGAGTGAGTGATGTAAACTGGAAGCATTGAAAGCAATGACCGTACCTTTTCCCTGTCTCTTGTAAACCAGCCCATCCTCCTCTAAATGCCGAAATGCCTGCCTGACAGTTGCTCGACTGACATTCCAGTGTTCCGCCAATAAATTTTCTCCCGGAAGCTGATCCCCCGCATTGGCAACGCCTTTTTCAACAAGATGATAAAAAATATCGCAGATACGAACATAAATGGGAACTCCATCCAAGACAGTTCGATCTATTTGGGGAATATTGGAAAGTTCAATTTTTCCGAATCCGTCCAGCTGCTTTTCAACGGACAATTCTGTCTTTTCCTCTAAATTACTCACGTCCTAAATCCTTTCGGATGACAGCACGCATCGCTTCAATACCTGTTTCGATTGCTCGATGCTCTAAATCAC
Organism: Leptolinea sp.; assembly: GCA_022837205.1. Taxonomy (GTDB): domain Bacteria; phylum Chloroflexota; class Anaerolineae; order Anaerolineales; family Anaerolineaceae; genus Flexilinea. Next base: position 1,750 of record JALHEL010000178.1, on the reverse strand, counting down.
CCGGATAGTTTCGTTTATCATTCGAATATTCGTGGAAATTGGTTGCACTGACTAAAACAGCAGCGGTTCTAATTTTCAAACTTGATCCGACCAGAAAAAGCGGTGCACTTTCCATCTCGGTGCTGGTAGCACCGCCGGCTTCATAAGCGCTCCATTTTTCAATAAGTTCATTTGCTACCGGTTTTGTTTCCGGATTCGTTTGGGTATAAAAACTGGCTTTCGAAATTGTTATGCCGATATTGTATTTATATCCCAGTTTAATTGCCGCCGATTCCAGCTCTTTTACCAGAAAATAATCCGGAACAGCCGGAAATTCTATGGGAAGATAGTGCAAACCCACTCCTTCCATCCTTACTGCGCCATTGGGAATAACAATATCCCCAATTCCCACTTTCGGTGAAGTTGAAGCACAAGTACCGACCCGAATCATCGTATGAGCTCCGCAGCTAAATAACTCTTCAACGGCAATCGCGGTCGAAGGTCCGCCGATGCCGGTGGATGTCACCGATACCGGGATTCCATCCAAAGTTCCGGTATAGGTGAGAAATTCTCGATTGTATGCAACTTTTACAGGATGTTCAAAATACTTTGAAATCTTCTCTGATCTTTCGGGACTGCCGGGGAGGAATACATAAGCGCCAACCTCTCCCTTTTTTATACCGAGATGCATCATTTTATAGTCATCCATTTTTATCCTCTTGTTAATTAGCCTGTTCTTTTTGCCGGTCTTTATGAATAACGGAACGCATCGCTTCGATTCCGGTTTTTATCGCATTATGTTCAAACCCTCGCGGATAATCCGCATCATCATTTGAATAACTTTTATAATTTGTCGCACAAATCAAAACCGCAGCGGTTCGGATCCCAAGTGAGGCACCCGCTAAAAACAGAGGAGCGCATTCCATACAAGTATGGGTGGCTCCCCCCTTTTCATAAGCTTCCCATTTTGCTTTCAATTCATAATAAACGGGCTTTGTCTCCGGAGAAACTTCCGTATAAAAAGAATCTTTACAAATATTTATTCCGACGTTATATCGGAAATTTAATCGAATAGCGGCTTGTTCCAATTCTTTTAAAAGGAAAAAATCGGGAACCGCCGGAAATTCCATCGGTAAATAATGAACACCGGTACCTTCCATCCGAACGGATCCGTTTGGAATCATAACATCCCCGATTCTTGCAATCGGAGAGGTAGAGGCACAGGAGCCTACTCGAATCATGGTATCGGCGCCGCATTGAAAAAGTTCTTCTATGGCAATGGTGGTGGATGGTCCACCGATTCCGGTAGAAGTGACAGAAACCAAAACCCCATCTAATGTCCCCGAATATGTCAAAAATTCACGATTATGTGCGATTTTCCTGGGATGATCAAAATACTCAGAAATTAATGTTGCCCTTTCGACACTTCCTGGAAGAAAAACATATCTTCCGACATCTCCTTTTTTAATACCGAGGTGCATCATTTTATAGTCATCATCCATTACGTTTGTGCTCCGTATTTTAGGGAAAATCAACCCTTTTTATTTATGCTTTTTCTAAAAAGAATTTTTTTGTATTTAAAAATGACATGGCTGCCAAGTTATAAAAACAGTATATGACATGGCAGCCATGTTGTCAATATCCTTTTGTCATTTCTTTGATCTATTCAACTATGACATTATTCCCGTTGGTTTTTTAATCAAATCAACAAAAAAAGAAGTGTTATATCGCTTTATTCCGATTCTGTTTTCAGGATGATTTCAAAAAATAT
>JALHEL010000177.1 GCA_022837205.1 Leptolinea sp. | reverse complement strand
TTTAAAAGGAATCTGTTTATTTGCCATAAGTTACCCCTGTCGCTTGTTATTTGATAGATCCATAAGATTTCTATTCAATCTGTTATCAGAATTATAAAAGTCATAAATATGAAATTTATTAGAAATCGAATAAAAGACAAAAATTCAATCGTGAAATCTTTGGAACGCTTTTTATTTGCAAGATGAGATGAAAGCATTTATAAAACTTGGTCTTGTTTATGAGCATCAGTGACGGATTCTGGCCGCAACCTGTTAATTCAAACAATAAAAAAAGTCTCGATTTGTCGAGACTTTTTTTATTGTTTCCGAACAAAAAAATTATCCTTCGCTGACGGCTTTTTTATTGCCGTGCCCAAACCAGTTTTTCCATTCTTTGTTTTGCCAAACGACGAGCAACGGTGCGGCAATGAAAATGGAAGAGTAGGTACCCATCAACAAGCCGACCAATAAGATGATGGAGAAATCTCGCAGCGAAGAACCTCCCAAGAGCGCCATAGCAAGGAGCATAAATTCAGAGGTCATCAGTTGGGTGTTAATGGAACGTTCCAAGGTTTGAACGATGGAATGGTTAACCAACGTTTCAAAATCCAATTTTCGATAGATGCGGGAATTTTCTCGAATCCGGTCAAAGACCACGATTTTATCTTGGACTGAGAAACCGATCACCGTCAATAAAGCTGTCAGAGTTAAGGAATCGAACTGCCAACCCCAAAATTGACCCAAGCAGGAGAGGCTGATCACAATTAATGAGTCGTGAATCATCGCTATAACTGCGCAAACGCCATAACGGAAACTGTTCGGAATCGAACGAAAAGCGAACCAAATATAAAGGATAACGCCCAATGCCGCCGCCAGAACAGCCAGCGCTGCACGACTTGCCACCTCACTGCCGATGGAAGGTCCGACACTGCTGATGCTGTAACGCAATGTCGCCGGGGATTCACTGTATTGTTTCGCGACATAATCGATGAGTTTTTCGATTTCACTATCTTCAAGATAAGGTGCTCGAATAATCACATTATTTTCGCCGGATAAGACGACGGTCGCATCAATTCCGTAATTGATAATTTCGTTTTCAAAAGCTTCCCGTTCCGGCCGGTTCCCCTGCGAAAACTGTAATTCCATCATTGTTCCGCCGGTGAAATCAATCCCAAACGGCATACCCTTGATGGCTAAAAGGACAAGTCCGGGAACAATTAGAATTAAAGAAAATATAAAATACCAATACCGCTTTGACAGAATATCAATTTTCATGATTTTCCCTCCTTAGATCCCAAACCATTTAGACTTGTTTTCAGGTACGTCGGCGATTGATTTTGTAAAGACGTGCAAGAGCGTATCTGTCACAAAATTAGCGGAGAACATACTGATCAGAACACCGATAATAAGAGAAACAGCGAACCCTTTGACTACAGAAGCTCCGAAAGAAGATCCGAAGTAGAAAAGGATAATAGCCGTAATTAAAGTTGCAATGTTTGAATCACGAATCGATGACCAAGCTCGCGGCCAACTCAAGCCGACCGCTTGCGAAATGGTTTTTCCGTTTCGCAACTCTTCCTTCAATCGCTCGAACATAAGGATATTCGCATCAAACGCACCGCCGGTCGTCAGCAAGAAACCGGCAATTCCGGATAAGGAGAGAGAGACGGGGATCAGTTTATAAATCGCCAAGGTCACGGCACCGTAGAAGATAATTTCTAATACCGCGATCAAACCCGGCAATCGATAGTAAATCAGCATAAATAAAACGGCAATCGATAAGCCGATCAGTCCGGCTACCAAGCTTTTTTGCAAGCTGTCTTCGCCCAGCGTCGCACCGATCAATTTATATTCGACGACTTTCAAAGGAACCGGCAGAGCGCCGTATTTCAATTGAATGGCAAGTGCATTGGCGGAATCAATGGTAAAGTTCCCTGAAATTACACCTTTCCCGTCTGTAATCGGTTCATTGATGCGCGGGCTGGAAATAACTTTCCCATCCAATACGATCGTCAGGAATTTATTGACATTTTGAGAGGTGAAATCCGCAAACGTCTTGGCATCTTCGCTTTTCAGCTCGAAAGAGATTACCGGTTGGTTGTTATACATCTGGACGGTTACATTTTTTAAAGCGGAGCCGGTCAGAACAGTATGGTAAATTTTCTCTTCTTCGGCAGGTTGTTCGGTAGTTGCAGCGGTCGGTTGTGGAGTAGCCTCAACGTTCTCTGAGGTTTGCGCAGTCGGCTGAGTTGTTCCTTCCGCATTACCCAATGAGGATTCGGCAGATGGCTGAGCGGTAGTTTCGACACTTTTCGTGATCGATTCCGTAGCGGATGATTGTAAAGCGGTAACCGCGGTTCCGCCTGATTCTGTTGGACTCGAGCTGGAAGAATTTACAACATTTGTCTCTGATGAAGCCGAACTGGTGGGATTTACAGCATTTGTCTCTGAAGAAGTCGAGTGTTGTAAATCTGTCTTGATTGCCTCTCCTTCCGGAAAGTACTGATCACCTGTATCGACAAATTCCAACAAACCGGTACCTTTTAAGGTAGCGAGAACTTCATCCGCATTGGTCATACCGGGGAATTCAGCGAGAATTCGGTTTTCACCGGCTGTTTGAAAGACTATATCGGACACTCCGAGACCGTTACTTCGGTTCTCAAGAATTTTTCGGGCTGTGGACATCTGTTCCGCGGTAACTGTCGTTCCCGGTTCGACGTCAGCTTCCAAAAGGACCTGCATACCCCCTTGGAGATCCAACCCTAAATATAAATCACCCGAACGCGTAAAATTTCCGATTCTCAGTCCGTTTTGATGAGGTAAGTCAATATATAGAGCACAAAGGAAAATGACGATTACGACAACTAACTTAATTACAATGGGTTTTTTCATACTGCTGTCTGCCTCCTCAATGGTGCACTTGCTGTTTTGGCGAAAATCCAAAGCCTAATTATAACGTATTAATCTATAAACGCCGGAAAATACCACGCTGAATGTTGGAGGGCTTTCCCGGAGCTAAAATTCCGAGTATTTGAGTAAATAAAAGGGAGAAATAATCCGGAAAATCGGATTTCGGTTGAAAATCTACCGTAAGGGATCGTCGATCGGAAGAAGGTATGTAAATTTTCGGATACAACCGCTGTTTTCATCGAGAATTCGCATGACCATTACGCACATATCATTTTTGGGTTTCGCTTCATCCAAAAGAAGGGCTTGATTGAGAATAAAATCCGAAATTTCCTGAGCACTGGTCGCATTATCATCATCGATCATTGATTGAACCAGCATCGGGATATCTATTTCGGTCCCATATTCCTGTCCCGCTTTGAATACTCCGTCGGTAACCATGACGATAATCGTACCGGCTTCGATTGCGATTTCGGAAATGGAAGGCTGGATATGTTTCGAACTTCCGATCGGCTGACTGTCATTGCTCCAATCAATAAATTTGCCCCGTTGATAGCAATAGATCGGGTAAGGGTTATTTCGGCTGATAACGATTGTATCCGTCACCAGATCTACGGAGATAACGTATAAAAGTGCCTGTGCCGATCCGTTATATGTCGTGTAAAGTTGGTCGGAAGTGGCACGGATTGCAGTGCTGTCGCGAACACCTTCGGAAATTAAGGCAGATATTTTGTTGGCGGTCATGAACGAGACGACTTTGGAGTCCTGTCCGTTTACGCTTCCGTCACTAAGCACGACGGAATATCCTCCGCCGGCCGGTCGTTCGATAATATCGATCGTATCCGCACTGTCATCAGAGCTGCATCTTGCCGTTTTCGAAACACCAATTCTAATTTCCATTGCCCAAATTTTATCATAAAGAACAAACCTCGGCATAGTTCTCCGATAAATCTTAATCTTGAAAAAAAAAGTTCTGTTGACAAGGCAGTTTATGACCGGCATATCTGTGGTACAGATTTGCCGCAAATTTTTTTATCATAAAAACCGTAGGAGATGGCGTCCCCGACATCCCGTTGAACACGAAGTGTTCAATCATATTGCCACCGTTTATTTTTATTCATGTGAAACACATCGAAGTTACGAAATGTAGGCATCCAAGTTGCAAAGAAGATAGGAAAATGTATAGGGGATAATGAAATAAATCCTCGGACATTATCGCCTCGCATGCTCGGCGCGGGACGTCAGCACCTCGTTCCTCGGTGTGCTTTGCAAGGACGCCGTCCCCTACGGAAATGATAAATTGCGGGACATTATTGCCTCGCATACTCGGCGCGGGACGTCGAGGACGCCGTCCCCTACGGATGATGATAAATTGTGGGATATTATCGCCTCGCCTGCTTGGCGCGGGACGTCAGCACCTCGTTCCTCGGTGTGCTTTGCAAGGACGCCGTCCCCTACGGATGATGATAAATTGCGGGACGTTATCGCCGCGGGACGTCAGCACCTCGTTCCTCGGTGTGCTTTGCAAGGACGCCGCCCCCAACGGATGGTGATTAATAAAATGGTGTTTATCGGTTCATTGTAATCAAATATGTATTTCGTTCGGGAAATTTAACTCTTCAAAGATGTGAATGCAATTCTATATACGTTTACTTTTACTGATTCCAATTTTAAAATTCTGTCATCAGAGAGCAGATTCACAGTTGACGAAGTGGTACTGGTTGAATATAATTAGCTTCGCCTTGTTGAACGGGTATATTTATGGTGGATAGAAATGAGGAGTTTATAAAATGACACCGCTACCAAAACGAAAACTTTCCAGTGCACGCAGAAATCGCCGCCGTGCAAATGATTTTTTGACTGCCAATAATCTGACCCAGTGTCCGAATTGCGGTGAAATGCGTTTACCACATACCGTATGTCCGAGTTGCGGATACTACCGCGGTCGTGAAGTTATTAATATGACAAAAGAAACGAAGAGCGAATAATTTTTTTCGTAATGAAAAACGACGGATTCCGAAAAGAATCCGTTTTTGTTTTAATAATTTCTTATACCAAAAATTTTTGGAATCGGGTTAGATAACGCCCCGGAACAGCCCCTTGGATCACAACCCCACCGGATTCGTTTTCGACCGATTCAACGATTCCTTCCTCATGAAATAAGGCGATCAAAGCCCCTTCCCTGAACGGAAGACGAACACGAATCGGAACCATTTTTTCAAATAATTGTTCCATAATACCTGTTTTTAATTCATCGATACCTTGCCCGGTCTTTGCGGAAATCAGATAAGCGTTGGGATCAGTTTCGGCGAGCAGGTTTTTCGCTTCTTCCGCATCTTCCAAAAGGTCCGCTTTGTTAAATACATTGAGTATGGGAATATTCTCGGCACCGATTTCTTTCAATGTCTCCCGAACACTTTCAAATTGAGCCAGAGCATTCGGATGAGAGATGTCGATTATATGAAGTAAGAGATCCGCTTCGGTGATTTCTTCCAAGGTGGAATGAAAAGCCGCTATCAATTGTGTCGGAAGTTTTTGGATAAAGCCGACCGTATCGGTAAAGAGAGAAAGATGGTTGCCCGGAAGATTAACACGTCGGGTGGTCGGATCGAGTGTCGCAAAGAGTTTATCAGCGGTATAAATGTCCGAATTCGACATCAGGTTCAGCAGCGTCGATTTCCCGGCATTTGTGTAACCAACAATTGATACAATCGGAATTTGTGAATGTTTCCGCTGATTGCGATACAGATTGCGGTGATCGGACATCTTTTCAATCTGCTTCTTCAAAACCGCTATCCGCTTACGAATTTCTCGCTTATCGACTTCCAATTGTGTTTCACCGGGGCCGCGCAGCCCAACTCCGCCGACGCTGCCGGTTCTGCCTGAAGCGCCGGCTCCCTGCCTTTCCAGATGTGCCCAGGCATGCGTCAGGCGCGGCAGCCGGTATTCATATTGGGCTAATTCCACCTGTAAAGCGCCTTCGCGGGTTTTTGCATGTTGTGCAAATATATCCAAAATTAATGCCGTACGATCGATCACCCGAACCGAGTCGCCCAAGGCTTTGGATAGGTCTCTCAAGTTTCGCGGGCTGAGTTCATTATCAAAAATAACCACATCCGCTAAAGTTTCTTCGGCCAAAGCGCGCACTTCTTCCACTTTCCCGCTGCCGATATAGGTAGCGGGATTGGGTTTATCCAATTTTTGGCTGGTTTCCCCCACAACTTCCAACCCGGCTGTTTCGGAAAGCAAACGCAATTCTTCCAATGAATCCGCAATCGATAACAAACCCGGCTGATTTTTAATCTCGGCTCCGACTAAAAAAGCCCGTTCCGCCGGTTTTTGTGTTAGTTTTAATTCATTTTCCATCATATAGCAACGATTATACTGAGAAAAATTCGGTTGAGGTGAAACAAAAATGAAACCGATACCTTGGTTTTTTTCGATTCGTCATCGCAACATGATTAAAAATGTCTCATTGAAACATTAAATTGTTTTCTTCTTGACCGGATAAGAATTTCGAATATCGATTTTAAAAGAATCGAGGATAGAAAAAACGGCAAAGCTTCGACTCAGGTATAATTTTTCATGATGAAAACCGAAAAAATTCAGTTACAGCCATTTGATAATATCGACTCTATTCTGGATAAACTGAACCAAACGTATCAGGCAACTTACGGCTTGACGCAAATCCAGATTTTATGGCCGAGGCGCGGCAAATTACTTGATGACCCATTGGATTTCGGACGAATCAGTGGCTGGGCGGAACGAAATCACGTCAAGTTGGTCTTTGTGTCTTCCAATGAACAAATTATGAGGAAAGCGGCGGAACATAATATTCCGGTTTATCCGGAAGTTGATTCGATTCCGTCGGCCGGTACAAATCGGAAAGATCGTTTCCCGATGAAACGGTCGGAAAGCGTTCGTGCGATCAGAATCGCAAAACTGAAATCGGAAAGGGAACAGCTCAAAGAAAAAAAGGTACCCGTTTCATCGGAATTACCGCTATTTTTGGTAGCGATGGTTGTGGTTGTGTTTCTGTTTTTTCTGATTGTCCCTCACGCGGTGATCTCAATCCGACCGGTGGAAACGAAAAGAGAGATCATTCTTCCGCTTTGGACCAGCGATACGTTGGATGCGATGACTCTGAACGGTGGTGTTCCTTCTGAATTAATGCGTTTTACGGTTGAAAAAACGGTTACTGTTCCTGCCAGCGGTACGATTCAATCCGCAGGCACATTGTCAACCGGTACCCTCAGATTAACCAATGTTTGTGATCAAAGACAATTGATTCCGTCGGGGACTCATTTTTCCGCTTCAACTGATCAACCTTGGCTATTTCATAATTTAACCGATATTGTTCTTCCGGCGAAAACCGAAACCACAATACCGATCGAAGCGGACAAGCCGGGTGCTTCTTTCAATTTACCGGCTCAATCGATTCACGCAATCGAGGTTCCTTATGATCGATGTATACAGATCATGCAGGATCAACCGACAAGTGGTGGAAGCGATGGAATTTTTATCACACCGACCCAAGCAGATTATGAGGCGGCAGTTGAAAAAATCCGCCGGGAAATTTTATCGATGCCGGAAGAAGAAGTTCAAGAAAAAGCGGGAAATCTGCGGGTTCCTCTGATGCAGACACTGAAAATCGGAAATTTAATTTCCGAAAAGTCGGATCCGCTAATCGGATATGCCGGAAAAACATTAACGCTTACGCAAA
>JALHEL010000176.1 GCA_022837205.1 Leptolinea sp. | reverse complement strand
GGATCTTTCCGGACCGGGGACCGACCATAAAATAAAGATGAATGTTTCTACCCGCTTTCCCTTTGAATTCAAGTGCGTCGCCGTTTTGAAAATTCTCGAGTACCAACTGATCATTTTCCCTTTTCCAATCTCCGTATGTCGAAAAGTCCGATAAAGAAATTCCCCGGTACCCGTTATAGAGAGAGAGGAATTGAATTTTGGTTTTATCCGCCAAAGCCTGATCCGGGAAGACATCGATATGAATTTTTCGATTCGGTAAAACAATTTCTTTTTGCGGAAAACTCAAATGAAAAAGGAAAGTAATCAGAACCGATAAAAATACGGAAGCAACAATAAAAATACCGATCATTTTATGATTAATCGATATTTTTTTTGCAAGAAATCGAATGAAAAAGAAAAGAAAAAAAGTACCGGCTAAGAAAAAACCGATCAACAACGCCGTAAGTTTTGTATTGAAATGCATCAACGGTAGCATTTGATAAAGTCCGAGCGTAGCAGTGGCTGATATCAATCCGGAAGGAATCAAGAATCGCAACGAATGCTTCATAGTGGAGAATTATAACCAGTTCATTGATATAATTACATTTTGATCCTTATCGGGAATCTGAATGAAAAACATATTCTTGATATGATTTATAAGAAAAAACCGAGAAAAAATTCAAAAGATGCCGAATCCGAATCAACCCCAATCCGATCCCAAACAACCGAATCATAATCAAGGGAAACCGAACCCGTCAGGATATCCATATCCTCCAGCCGGCAATCCGGGAAATTGGCCATGGCAGCCCAACGACCGGGTTTCGGGATATCCGCCGAATCGGCAATATTCGAATCTACAAAAACAAAATTCGGTGAACCCTTCGCATAATGATAATCCCAAGAAAAAACCGGGACCGAAAAAGGATCGAATGGATGCATTCGGTCGAATTTTTACCGTTATCCTTTCTGCTTTTATATTGATTTATATGAGCTGGTTATATGCTCCGCGAATTCGAAACAGTATGACTTTTTGGCCGACTAAAACGCCGGCTCCGGTTACCCCTTCGCCTACGCTGATTTCCACACCGACGATTACTCCTTTGGCTTCCAACACGCCGACTCTAATGCCGACCGAAACGCCCGGGCCCCTTTCCGCATATTGGATTTCGGATGGGGAATCGATCGATCCGGCTGTTCCCGATTCTCCCGACGGCGTCATCGTTTTGCATGCGGATAAAAACGCGGAGGTCAATCCGCCTTTGGATGATGTCACTTGGACGAGTTCCGAAAAGATCGCTTCCGATTTGGGAAAATCTACCTATACCGAAAAATGGTTTGCGACTTATTCCAGCGGCTGGATACGTTGGTTTATGGATCAGCCTCTTCGGGAAGGGTTGTATGAAATATACACGATGGATACCATGTACAGTTCGGGTGGTTCGTTGGATTTTGCCGTGAGTTTGGGAGATCAGTTATTGACTCCGTTAACGGGATCGCAACATGTTGATTTTATGACAAGTCAATATGATCCGGTTCAATCCGCCGATACCTGGCGCAGCATTGGTATTTATTATGTCGGACCTTCGACGGAAGCATTGAATGTGACTACTTCTTGGGAGGATCGGGATGAATATACGATTGTTGCGGTTGATCGATTACTCATTGTTCCGCGTCGTGTATCGGATCTCGGCATGCTAAACAGCCTTTCTGTCAGCGGAACGAAATATGTTTGGGATGATCTGGAAGCCGAGATAACCGGTAAAGACTATATTATTTCACAAAAGGAGCAGCTCGCTTGGGATGATTCTTACCAGCTGGTTCTGGATCCGAAAACGGATGTCGAAATTACCTTCCCCAATAGGGAACCTTATCCGATCGGAAACTATAAGTTATATGCATGGATGCCGGCAAGTAAGGGCGGGATAACCGCCACTGTAAAATTTTACCTGGATAATACCGTTTTGCCTTCCGACACCGGTGAGGAATCGGTCTCGTATACGGCACCGAAAGCGGATGCAGGCTCATGGATCGAAATCGGTTCTTGGACGACCGACAAGTATTATGAGCGACCGCGGAAAATTAAACTGACCATCGTAATTCCGGAAGGTTCTAAAGGGGAGTTTCCGGTAGATTGTTTCGCACTGATCCATAACGGATTTTGATCGCTCCGTTCAAGAAATTGATGAAAGAGAGAAAATCCCATGAATTTTGTTGAAAATGGAATTTATTTAAATTTTGATGTAGCAGCTGACGGCACCTTGAAGCTGTATCATTTCGGTTCCCGGCCATTCGATCCGAACACGATTTTGGATGAGAGTCAAAAAACAGGATTCCGGGTTGTCGAAGTGCAAATGTCCGGAATCGACCGTCCCGAAGAACGTCACGGCACTAAATTTATTGTGACCGCACCGGGGTATCGATTGAAATATCAACGTCATTCCGATACGCGTAATTCTTTCGGCAGAAAACTTGAATTCGTTTTAATCGATCATGAAACCGTTACTGTGGTCACCTGTCATTATCAATTTTTCGACGGTATATCCGTCGTACGTTGTTGGACGGAAGTGGAAAACCGGGGAACTGAAAATCAAACGCTTGAATATGTGAGCTCTTTCGCATTGACAGGGATCGGGAAAGAAGGACTAAAAAGTCGTGATGAAAAACTGACGCTCTGGATTCCGCATAATTCTTGGCAGAGAGAAATACAGTGGACAAAGCACAAACTGCCTGAGTTAGGGCTTTGTTTAAATCAGCCCGAAAAAATCAGCCGCTCCTCAAAAACAATCGGTGTAATGAACAGCGGGAATTGGTCGACCAAAGAATATATCCCGATGGGATTTTTGGAAAATACCGAGACGGGTGACAGTCTGATTTGGCAGATCGAGCATAACGGTTCTTGGCGTTGGGAAATCAGCGACCAAAACGGTCATTTATATTTACAACTGAGCGGTCCCAATGAAACCTGGTCTCATTGGAGTAAAGTCTTAAAACCGGGCGATAAATTTACCTCCGTTCCGGTAGCAGTCGGGACCGTTACCGGGGATTTTGAAAAGGCAATTGCCGAAATTACCTCATACCGTCGGGTAATTCGTCGACCAAATGAGGATAACGAAAAGCTTGCAATTATTTTTAACGATTATATGCATTGCTTGTGGTCCAACCCGACGACCGAAAAGGAAATTCCTTTAATCGATGCGGCGGCGGAAATGGGGTGCGAATATTACTGTATCGATGCCGGTTGGTATTCTCCGGGCTTTTGGTGGGACAGTGTCGGGGAATGGCAGGTCAGCCTGGAACGATTTCCGGGAGGACTTACTGAGGTAATGGATTATATCCGTTCCAAAGGGATGATTCCGGGAATATGGCTGGAGATCGAAGTAATGGGGATTCGTTGTCGTTTGGCTGAACAGGTACCGGATGATTGGTTCTTTGTACGGCATGGAAAACGGGTATATGATCGAAGCCGATTCCAATTGGATTTCCGTAATCCGGAGGTGCGTGCTTTTGCCGATGAAGTAATCGATCGATTTGTAAACGAATACCATGTGGGTTATATCAAAATGGATTACAACATCGAACCGGGCATCGGCACGGAAGTCGATGCGGACAGTTTCGGGGACGGATTGCTGGGACATGAGAGAGCATACCTGCAGTGGATTGACGATATTTTTGAGCGCTATCCCGATTTGATTATCGAGAACTGCTCAAGCGGCGGTTTACGGATGGATTACGCTATGTTGAGTCGTCACAGTATCCAATCCACCAGTGATATGGATAATGATCGAATGGTTGCGACTATCTCTGCCAATGCGCCTTCTGTATTAACTCCGGAACAAGCCGCTGTTTGGTCTTTCCCGCTGGCGGGAGATGATCGTGAGGAAGTAATCTTTAATATGGTGAATGCAATAATGTTGCGCGTTCATCAAAGCGGACAAATTACGCAAATTTCTCCCGATCGGAAAGCGTTGGTGAAAGAAGCGTTGGATACTTATAAACGGATTCGACCGGATATTCGCCGGGCATTTCCTTTTTGGCCGCTGGGACTTTCGAAATATTCCGATCCTTGGGTCTGTATGGGATTGAGAACAGATCGTCGTGCGTATATCGCTCTTTGGCGTAGGAACAGCGAGCAGGAAACGATCTCTTTACCGGTTTCATTTTTAGCAGGAAGTTCAGTCAAAGCGAACATTTTATATCCAGCTTGCGATCCATGTCCTTATTGCTGGAATGATGGAACAGCCACGCTCAGCGTAACATTGGAAAAGCCTTATTCCGCGCGGATATTCTGTTTGGAATTTTGATCTACAAAAAATTCGGATCGGAGAGAAGGCTTATTCAGCGAATCTAAGATGAATAAAAAACCTTACGACTTCCTTTCGGATGATCCAAAACCGATTGATTTTCCCTGAGAATTCCTCCGATTTGGATAAAAGTTAACAGATTACTTATTTTAAGGTATAATATCGAATTGAAAATGGATATTACCGTGCAA
>JALHEL010000175.1 GCA_022837205.1 Leptolinea sp. | reverse complement strand
CTTTCACGTGAAGAAATAACCGAAAGAAATATTATGTACTATTCAACCGGAGCAAATTTGGAGGCAGAAAAAAATGACAAGTGTGATTCAAAAAAACTCTCTTAAATCTTTCCTGAAGAAACTCGTTACCCAATACAGCTACTGGTTGTCTTTCTTCATGCTCTTGATTCTGGCGGTCGCGGTAAATACCAGCTTCCTGCGATGGAGCAATATCAGCAACATTTTCGTTCAAACAGCGACAACCGGAATCATTGCATTGGGAATGACAATGATTATTTCTGCCGGCCAGATTGATATCTCCGTAGGCGCTCAGGTTGCGATTATCTCCGGTTTGGGCATCGTCGTTTTAAACAGGACCAACAACATTCTTATCATGTTCTTGTTTTGTATGGGATTGGGCTTCATCATCGGTCTGTGTAACGGTTTATTGGTTTCAAAAGGTCGTATGCCGGCTATGATCGCCACGCTGGCGACACAAAGCATCTGCCGTTCGTTGATTAACCAACTCGGTCAGGGCGGACCTTTTACGGTGTCCGATGTCAATTACGGAAGTTTTCGAAAAGTCGCCGCCGGCTACGTTCCGCTGGGCAATTTGCGGATTCCTTATCCCATGTTGATGTTCATCGGCTTTTCCCTGCTGTTCGGCTTAATCATGAGCCGGACAAAACTGGGCAAGCATATTTACGCCGTAGGCAGTAATCAGACTTCGGCCAGGTTGGCCGGCGTCAACGTGGAAAAAGTCCAGAATCTGGTATTTATCATAACCGGTCTTCTTTGTGGCTTTTCGGGCTGGCTTTACGCATCCCGCGTGATGGCGGTGGCGGCAGCCAGCGCAGGCAACGGATATGAAATGGAAGTAATCGCTTCGGTCGCCATCGGCGGAACGGCAATGACCGGCGGACGCGGACAGGTGATCGGAACATTTTTGGGTGCATTGATGTTTAAAATCATCAATAACATTTTGACCATGGCAAATGTACCTACTTTCCTGAACGGCGCAATCAGCGGTTTGATCATTATCGTAGCGGTTCTGATGCAGAACGTTCAGAACAAAAGCAAATAGGAGGAATAATCCATATGTTAAATGTCGGGATTATCGGATGCGGAAAAATAGCCGAAGTTCGTCACGCACCGGAATATTTGGAAAACCCCAGTTGCAATATCGTCGGCTTTTTTGACGAAATTCCTGCGCGTGCGGAAAGCTATGCGGAAAAATTCGGCGGAAAAGCCTTTAATACGATCCAAGAGTTGTTAAACAGCGGTGTGGATGCGGTGAGCGTATGCACTTCCAATACCACACATGCGGAAATTTCCATCCAGGCACTCAATGCCGGTGTTCATGTTCTCTGTGAAAAACCGATGGCCACAACTTTGGAGGATTGCCAGAAAATGGTTGAAGCGGCGGAACGGAACGGGAAATTCTTAATGATCGGGCAAAATCAACGCCTGGCGAAAGCACATGTCAAAGCCCGGAAGCTGATTGAGTCGGGAGAAATCGGTAAAATTTTAACTTTTCGTACCACTTTCGGGCATCCCGGCCCGGAAAATTGGACCGGTCAGAAAAATTCCTGGTTTTTTGATAAAACAAAAGCGGCTTTCGGAGCCATGGCTGATTTGGGAGTCCATAAAACGGATCTGATCCACTTCCTGACGGG
Organism: Leptolinea sp.; assembly: GCA_022837205.1. Classification (GTDB taxonomy): domain Bacteria; phylum Chloroflexota; class Anaerolineae; order Anaerolineales; family Anaerolineaceae; genus Flexilinea. The sequence continues at coordinate 5,809 of JALHEL010000175.1, read as the reverse complement.
AGATGTGATCACCGAAGTCACCGCGCAGTTAGGGACGTTGGATAAAAAATATCCGGACGGGACTCCGATTTCCGTAGATGATAACGCTTATTGCATCTATCAAACCAGAGGAGGCATTATCGGAACACTTCATGTCAGTTGGACTTTTTACGGAGATGAAGATAACTCGACGGTGCTTTACGGTACGGATGGGGTAATCCGTTGTTATGATGATCCGAAGTATTCTCTGATTGTAGAAAAAAGAGACGGCGGGCGTGCCTATTACATTTTGGACCAGATGACGTCCAACAAAGAACAAACTTCCGGCGCAAGGACAAATACCGGCGTCATCGATACCTTTGTTAATTGCATTTTGACCAATACACCCCCTGCCATTTCCGGACGGGAAGTAATGAAAGCGATGAAAGTGATCTTTGCAGCCGAAGAATCGGCTCAAAATGGGAAAAAGGTGACTGTCGTTCAGGACTGATGGAGGGAAATCAACTCCCTTTCTAGAGGAAAAAGAGTATCGCCGGTCCAAGCGATACTCTTTTTTTATATATCTTTAATAGGATATTTATCATATAAAATTCATGATTTAATATTACTTTTTTTATCAAAATGAAGTCGTATAATCGATTTTACGAAAACGATTTCGTTCAGACAATTGGTTCTGAAAATCATCGAATAAGGATAAAGATTTTCGGATGACGTCTATTAAAGACATTTCTCAAGCGTGTGGATATTCACCTTCAACCGTCAGCAAATCATTAAATTATGCGACCGATGTTGGGAAGGAAACCGCCGAAAAAATTCGAAATGTCGCAGAACAAATGGGATATTTTCCCAACTCGATAGCGAGAGCCTTAAAGACCAATCGGACGTTTAATATCGGCGTCCTTTTTGTCGACGCAACCGCCAGCGGTTTAACGCATGAATTTTTCTCCTCCATTCTAAACAGCTTTAAAGTCGAAGCGGATCGCCGCGGATACGTAATTACCTTTATCAGCAATCAAATTAACCGCAATCGCGTAAGTTTGCTGGAACATTGCAGGCATCGAAATTATGACGGTGTCATGATCGCATGTGTCAACTTCAAAAATCCGGAAGTGGCGGAATTGGTCAGCAGTGAAATTCCCACTCTTTCCATTGATTACGAATTTCCGACCTGCACATCCATTCTTTCCGATAATCTGGCGGGGATGAAAGAATTGACCAATTATGTGATTCAAAAAGGGCATCGCAAACTGGCAATCATCCACGGCGAAGGGACGGAAGTAACTCATATCCGATTAGACAGCTTTTTCCGGACTCTTAATGAAAAGCAAATCAGGATTCCGAAGTATTTTATTAAACCCGCTTTATATCACGAACCGCTTCACAGTCAGATTGCCACCCGCGAATTATTATCCCTGCCCGAACGACCGACCTGCATTTTCTACCCGGATGATTACTCACTTTTGGGTGGTTTGGATGAACTGGAACAACACCATCTGAAAGTTCCCGAAGATATGAGCATCGTCGGATACGACGGCATTTTCCTTTCTCAAATTTTACGTCCCCGCATCACCACAATGCACCAAGATACGGAAACAATCGGGGAAAGAGCGGCCGAAGAATTAATCGAACAAATCGAAAATCCGAGAACTTATAAAAGACATCGTGTGGTAGTGAAACAAGATTTATTGGAAGGGGAGACCGTTCAACAACTTTAAAAAAGCTTTTTGGAGTCGATATTTATGAAAAAACAATTCACATTAAACGGCGATTGGACAATGAGACGGCTTGACCGATCGGAAACAATACCGGCAACAATTCCCGGATCGGTTTACAGTACTCTTTTAGCCGCCGGTAAAATGGACGACCCTTTTTATCGGGACAATGAAATGAATGCCTTGCCTTTAATGGAATATGATTATTCGTTTTCCCGTACTTTCGAAATTCCCGATGAACTGTTGAATGCCGATCGATTGCTCCTGCGCTGCGAAGGATTGGACACGTTAGGAACAATTCTGATCAACGGCGAGAAAATCGCCGAAACAAATAATATGCATCGCATCTGGGAATTTGATATCTCCGAATCGCTTCATTCCGGGCAAAATGAAATTGAAATAATTTTTTCTTCGCCCACCCGATTTATTCGAAAAGCTTATGAAGAAGATCCTTACGAAGGCTCGGGGGATGCCATGCGCGGATTCGTTCATCTACGGAAAGCCGAATATATGTTTGGTTGGGATTGGGGTCCGAGACTGCCGGATGCGGGAATCTGGCGCGATATCTCGTTGATCGGAATCGATCATGCCCGTTTTGACAATATTTATGTTCGTCAAGAGCACCGAGACGGAAAAGTAATCTTAACCTTTGATACGGAACTGGATTTGGTGGATGAGCTTCCCTATGAAATCCGAATAAGTGTCGAGACTCCTTCCGGAGAAATCTTAACAGCCACAGATAGCGACCGGATTGTTATCGATCATCCCGAACTGTGGTGGCCGAATGAATTGGGAGGACAACCCCTTTATCGGGTTAGTGCCGAATTATTATATGAAGGAAAAGTATTGGATACCTGGCAAAGACGGATCGGTTTACGAACTCTGACGATCCGTCGTGAAAAAGATCAGTGGGGTGAAAGTTTCTGCCATCATATTAACGGAATCGATATTTTCGCAAAAGGTGCGGATTATATCCCCGAAGATAATATTCTCAGTCGAATCACACCGGAACGAACCAGGGCTTTATTGGAAAATGCCGTGGAAGCCCATTTCAATACCATTCGGGTATGGGGAGGAGGGTTTTATCCGCCTGAATCTTTTTATGAAACCTGCGATGAACTCGGTGGATGAAAAATCCGAACAGAATATGCGGGAAGAATTTCGCGATAATATCATCCGCATCCGAAATCATCCGTCTCTGGCTTTATGGTGCGGCAATAATGAAATAGAAGAATTTGCGGCTAAAAACCAATGGGTCAAAACTCCGAAACAGCACAGTGAATATATCTCTCTTTTTGAATATATCATTCCGCATATGGTCAGGCAATACGATCCGCAAACATTTTACTGGCCTTCCTCATCGTCTTCCGGCGGCGGTTTTGATGACCCGCAGGATCCGTCCCGCGGAGATGTCCATTACTGGGATGTCTGGCACGGAGAAAAGCCGTTTTCTGATTATCGAAAGTATTATTTTCGTTATGTCTCCGAATTTGGGTTCCAAGCCTATCCGCCGTTGCAAACTCTTCAAACCGTCACTTTGCCGGAAGATTTAAATGCTTTTTCGAGAATCATGGAAAAGCATCAACGGAATGCCTCTGCAAACGGCAAGATCATGAAATATATTCAACAGACTTTTCTATATCCGAAGGACTTCGAATCGCTGGTTTATACCTCACAGTTATTACAAGCCGAGGCGATTCGCTACGGAGTGGAATATTGGCGAAGCATTCGCAACTGTTGCATGGGAACAATTATTTGGAGTTTAAACGATTGCTGGCCGGTGATCTCCTGGGCGTCAATCGATTATTACGGGCGGTGGAAAGCACTGCATTATGCCGCTAAGCGCTTTTTCGCTCCGGTTTTATTAAACGCCTTGGAAACCGGTGAGAATACAATTTATCCGGATATCAATGCTGAACGCATCTTTCCGGTAAAGAATTCGGTTGTTTTTAATATTACCAACGATACTCGGGAAGAAGTGAACAGCGAAATTATCTGGTCTCACCGATCCAATGATTCACAGATTCGTCACCAAGGGAAAATAACTGTCACTGTCCCGCCTTTCACAGCCAAACAGACGGATGAAATTCTCTTCCCGGATTTTTCCACTTATGATGACTACATCAGTTTTTCGCTTTTCGTGGAGGGGAAAGAAATTTCACATTCAAGCGTTCTGCTCAGCGCACCCAAGCATTTTCATTTCCTCAATCCCTATTTGACCGTTCAAGCCGAAGGTGAGGAACTCATCGTGCGCTCGGAAGCTTATGCAAAAGGGGTATTTATCGATAATGAAAAAGGCGATCTGAAACTCGAGGATAACTGGTTTGATATGGATGCCGGAGAAAAAAGAATTAAAGTTCTCAGAGGGACGCTCAGTAATTTAAACGTTCGCTCGGTTTACAACATTGCATATTAATACACTCAGAAAAGGAGATGATTTCATGGATGTAAAAAAACTCGTTTCACAAATGACACTTGAAGAAAAAGCAGGCTTATGTTCCGGAAAAACCATGTGGCATACCAAATCTGTCGAACGACTGGGCATTCCGTCCATTATGGTTTCCGACGGTCCGCACGGGTTGCGAAAACAGGATCTTACCAAGACCGAGCATCCCGACCATGACGATAGTATCATCGCTGTTTGTTTCCCTACGGCAGCCGGTTTGGCAAGCTCATTCGACCGTGATTTGATTTATCGAATGGGAGAAGCATTGGGAGAAGAATGCCAAGCGGAAGATGTGGCGATTATTCTCGGACCGGGAGCCAATATTAAACGATCTCCCTTATGCGGTCGCAATTTTGAATATTTTTCGGAAGATCCGTTTCTTTCCGGCGAAATGGCAGGAGCTTATATTCGCGGAGTTCAATCCAAGAATATCGGGACTTCACTGAAACACTATGCGATGAATAACCAGGAAACACGACGGCTCGCTGTTGATGTCCGGGCGGATGAACGAACGATACGCGAAATATATCTCGCAAATTTTGAAAGGGCGGTCACGAGGGGGAAACCGTGGACGGTAATGTGCTCCTATAACAAAATTAACGGAGTATACAGCAGCGAAAACAAATTCACTCTGACGGATGTTTTACGGGATGAATGGGGATTCGACGGGTTTACCATGACCGATTGGGGAGCGGTAAACGACCATATCGCCGGGATAAAAGCAGGCCTGGAATTGGAGATGCCGGCGAGCGGTGAATATACCGATAAATTGGTGGTCGAGGCGGTTAAAAGCGGAAAATTGGATGAAAAGATCTTGGATCGCGCGGTTGAAAGAATACTGAACATTGTTTTCCGTTATCTGGAAAACCGAGATCGTAACGCTGTCTTTGATCGTGAAAAACACCATCAAATCGCCCGCCAAATCGCCGGAGAAACCTTCGTACTATTAAAGAATGATCGAAATATTCTGCCTCTTTCTCCTCAGAAAAAGATTGCATTTATCGGCGCTTATGCTAAGAAACCGCGTTTTCAAGGAAGCGGGAGTTCCCATATTAATGTCAGCAAATTGCTCGGCGCTTTGGAAGCCTCGGAAGAGATTACAAAGGTAACCTATGCGCAAGGATATGATGATGAAACGGATGAAACAAATCCGACATTACTCCAAGAAGCAATTGAAGTCGCGAAAAAATCCGACGTGGCTGTCTTATTCGTCGGTTTACCGGGAACTTTTGAATCGGAGGGTTATGATCGCATTCATATGCGAATGCCGAAATGCCAGAATGAATTAATTGAAGAAATTGCAAAAGTCAACCCCAATACGGTTGTAGTCTTACATAATGGTTCTCCGGTCGAAATGCCATGGGCTGATCGGATACCGGCTATTTTGGAATGCTACTTGGGAGGTCAGGCAGTCGGAGGCGCCGAAGTGGATGTTTTGTTCGGTAAAGTTAATCCGAGCGGAAAATTAGCCGAATCTTTTCCGTATCAGTTGGAAGATAACCCATCCTATCTGAATTTCCCGGGCGAAGGGGATGTCGTGGAATATCGCGAAGGCGTCTATGTCGGATATCGATACTATGATAAGAAAAAAATGGCGGTACGATTCCCGTTCGGTCACGGTTTAAGCTATACCACTTTTGAATATTCGGATCTGAAACTCAGCAAAAAATAC
>JALHEL010000174.1 GCA_022837205.1 Leptolinea sp. | reverse complement strand
AAATTGCGAGTCCGTTGTTTAATCAACCGGATTGCCTCATCCAATGATATCTCATGATTCAAATAAGCGCTGATTTCACGATATCCGATTGCGGACATAGAAGGAAGCGCCGGCGAATAACCCTTTTCCAAAAGGCCTGCGACTTCTTCAATAAATCCCTGCCGAATCATTTGATCAATCCGTTGATCAATTCGCTGATAAAGGGAAGAACGACTTCGATTCAATCCAAGGATCAGAAATGAATAAGGACTTTCCGTAACTTTCCGTTGTTCGGAAAAGCGCTGTCCGCTGCCGAAAATAACTTCCAATGCACGAATTGTCCGTCTTACATTCCGATAATCGATTTTTCCGGCGGCTATCGGGTCCAAAATTGCCAACTTTTTATGGATTTCCATGGGACCGATCTCATTTGCCCAATCTTCAAGTACTGCTCGCATCACAAGATCGGCTTCCATGGTTGGCGGACTCCATCCTTGTAAAAGAGCCCGTATATATTGGCCTGTGCCTCCGACGACAATTACATTCTTTCCCCGTTCGTGGATGGAGGCTATTGCGTCGTATGCTTTCTGTTGAAATAAAGCCAGACTCCAAGTTTCATCGGGATCAGCGACATCAATCAGATGATGTGGAATACTTTGACGTTCTTCCGGTGTCGGTTTTGCGGTACCGATATCCATTCCCCGATAAAAATAGCGTGAATCTGCCGAAACGATCTCCGCATTGGCAATTTTGGCTAACTCGATCGCAAAAGCGGTCTTACCGACAGCGGTGGGACCAACGATTACCGTAACGGGAATTTTACTCGGATGCTGTGACATTTTCTATCCATTCCAAATTCGCAACCTGATGTTTGTTCGAATCATACAGAATAGAAATGACATCGATTCTGTATTCATCCCGAAGATTATTTTGTAACATATAAAATTGGGCAGATTGAATCATGTGAGAGAGTTTTAATGCAGTGATCGCCTGTTCGGGATATCCAAAGGAAAATGAGGTTCTGGTTTTTACCTCGGCAAAGATCAGTTGATGCGTTGTTTTCAGGATCAGATCGATTTCGCCGTAAGGGGTTCTTACATTTGTCGCAACCATTTGATATCCTCTGCGTTTTGCCGTTTCCAACGCAATCGATTCACCGATTTTTCCCAGCTCAATTTTATTAGTCTGCACCATTTTTCCTCTGGTCTATTCTATCAGAGGTTGATCTTTCTGAACGGCTGGCCGATTACCGTAAAAAGCAGTTCTGTAATTTGATCAATGCAGAGCAGAAAAAATAAATTGAGCTGATTTTACCGCTTCGATAGCTATCAAACCGTCAAATAGCGATTTCCACACTTCAGGGAGATAGTGCGTAGATTATAATTTGCTTATCGGATTCCGTTTAGGTCGGAATACTGACCGAACAGTTTCCTCGAATCGATCAATAACAGAAAAGAAAAGGAAACCTCCTTTTATGCGCGAAGTAGCAATTTTAGAAATCGGTCAAACTCCTGTCAGTGAACATTGGGATAAAAGTCTTCTGGAATTGGCAGGAGAACCCATCCTTCAAATCTTTGAAAAGACCGGCATTTCGACTGTCGACAGTATTTTCGTAGGGAATATGATGACCGGCTCCGCCAATCATCAGCTTCATTTAGGAGCTTATATCGCAGACTGGGTGGGTGCCGGGAATGCTTCGGCTGTTCATGTGGAATCAGCCTGCAGCTCCGGAGGATCAGCGTTTCGGGCGGCATTGATGGCGGTCAGTTCCGGTGAAGCGGATACGGCGATTGCCGTCGGCGTCGAAAAGATGACGGATTCCCCGTCCGCTGAAATTACCGCGGAATTGGCAACCGCAGCGGATGCCGATTATGAACGAGATATGGGCGTCTCATTTGTGGCATTGAATGCCTTATTGATGCGTCGTTATATGGAAGTATATGGTTGGAAGAAAGAAGATTTTGCCGGATTTTCCATTAATGCCCATGCTAACGGAGCGCATAACCCCAACGCTCGTTTCGGTTTTCCGATTACACCGGAGGCATATATGAAATCTCCGCCGGTCTGCGATCCGATTAATGTTATGGACGCTGCCGGAATGAGTGACGGCGCGGCGGCGGTGCTCTTAGTCCCGGTTGAAAAGCTGATAAAGGGGAAAAAGTTTGTTACGATAGCGGGCTCTGCTGCAGCTACCGATACCATAGCTCTTCAAGACAGGCGGGATATGCTTTGGCTTTCCGCTGCCGAACGGTCCGCAAAAGAGGCTTATCGACAGGCGGGAATCGGACCCGCAGATATTGATCTGTTTGAAGCGCATGATGCTTTTACGATTATTGAAGCTCTCTCATTGGAAGCGAGCGGTTTTGTGGAGCGCGGACAAGGGCCATCTCTTGCGGATCCCGCAATCATCGGTCCGAAAGGAAAAGTACCCCTCGCGACTATGGGAGGATTAAAATCTCGCGGTCATCCGGTCGGAGCAACCGGAATCTATCAGATCGTCGAGGCGGTGCTGCAGTTATACGGCTTATGCGGGGAAAATCAAGTACCCGGCGCAAAAATTGCGATGACTCAAAATATCGGAGGAAGCGGTTCGAATGTTTATACTCATATTTTGAAGATTAATGAACCTCGAACTTTTCAGAATAACTAAATGCTATGGCGATGACTGACATATTGCCGAATCAGAAAGGATGATCACATGGAATTCCATATATCTTCTCAATCCAGGATTCGTTATCAGTTCGATTCAGGTCTTTTCCGATATGACGGGAATGTAATTTTTGCTGATTTTCAAGCGGTCCGAGAATTTACTCAAAAAATCAACGATGTCCGCCTAAAAACGGGGAATCACGAACCGGTATACGCCGGATTGGTGAATTCACTGGGATTAATCGATGAAATCATGCATTATTTGATTGATCTTTATCGTGAAAACTACGTGCCGGAATTGAATCAACAGATTTATCGATGGCTGGAAGAGAAGATAGGCAAGGAAGCTCTTAATGAAACACTGAAGGCTTTTTGCGAAGAATTTCCCCCGTTGGATGTATATCAGGGAAAAATCACCGTTGAAGAGTATCTCGATGAAGTGAATCCTAAAGGAAAACTTAATCGTTATGAAGCGATTGAAGAAATGCTCTTGCTATGGATAACAAATCAGAATCCGGCGGCGATGAAGCCCTTGGGAGAGTTGTTTGATGACAAAGAGTTGGAAAACTCCACGGCTTATAGCGACTTAATATCGGAAATTCAAGGTTGTTTTCAAATGCTTCCAAAAGTGGATGGCATGACCTTAGTGGATTTTCTGCTGGAACCGATCAAACAGCATCCCGATTCTTTATTTGATCAACTTGAGTTTATCCGCAGCCGTTGGGGGACCCATTTGGGCATTTTTCTGCGCCGGTTGCTGATGTCTCTGGATTGGATGAAAGAAGAAAGCAAGGCGCAAGGTGTCGGACCGGGACCCGTTGAAATTCCGGTGTATAACGACGGATCTCTTGAAGCAGGGGAATATGAAGCTTTCAGCGAAGATCGGGACTGGATGCCGCGGGTGGTGTTGATCGCAAAAAATACCTATGTTTGGCTGGATCAACTTTCCAAACAATACCATCGGCCGATTACCAAACTGAACGAAATTCCGGAAGAAGAATTAAGCACTTTACGCGATCAGGGATTTACCGGTCTGTGGTTAATCGGCGTTTGGGAACGATCCAAAGCTTCCGCAAAAATCAAACAATATTGCGGAAATCCGGAAGCGCTCGCTTCGGCTTACTCCATTGCCGACTATCGCATTGCGGATGATCTCGGCGGCGAAAACGGATTTCGGGAGTTGAAGAATAAAGCCTGGCGCTATGGGATTCGTTTGGCAAGTGATATGGTACCGAATCATATGGGGATCGATTCCGAGTGGGTTTTATATCATCCCGATCGTTTTCTTTCTCTTCCCTATAGTCCTTTTCCTTCTTACACTTTTAATGGTCCCAACTATTCACCTGACCCGAATATCGGGATTTATATAGAAGACCATTATTACACACGGGAGGATGCGGCGGTTGTTTTTCAACGCGTTGATTATCCGACCGGCGATGTCCGTTATATCTATCACGGAAATGACGGCACCAGCATGCCGTGGAATGATACAGCCCAACTGAATTATCTGAATCCGGAAGTGCGGGAAACAGTTATTCAAACCATTTTGCAGGTCGCCAAACGGTTTCCGATTATCCGTTTTGATGCCGCCATGACATTGGCAAAGAAACATTATCAACGGTTATGGTTCCCCGAACCGGGGACGGGTGGGGCTATTCCGACCCGTGCCGAATTCAGCATGACCAAAGCTGATTTTGATAAAGCGTTTCCCATGGAATTCTGGCGGGAAGTAGTGGATCGGGTTGCGGCGGAAGCTCCGGACACGCTGTTATTGGCTGAGGCGTTCTGGCTGATGGAAGGTTATTTTGTCCGAACCTTGGGGATGCATCGAGTTTATAACAGTGCGTTTATGAATCTGTTA
>JALHEL010000005.1 GCA_022837205.1 Leptolinea sp. | reverse complement strand
AATATCCGATATGGATACGCAACAGCCAAGTCAACCGTTCTTTTTCTTATTGTTCTAATGATCACAATAATCCAATTAAAACTTACTGATAGGAAGGATAATGGAATATGAAAATAAAGCGAAAGTGGGAAAACATTGTTTTTTATATTCTTCTGATTTTATTGGCTGCTTTTTGGATGGCTCCATTGATATTGGCTTTGTTGAATTCGTTTAAATCGAATGGTGAATTATTGACCAATATCCTTTCGATCCCTAAAACTCTGAGTTTGATTAATTACAAGAGAAGCATCGAAAAAATGCACTTTTTCCGGAGCATGCGGAATACTCTCTTTTTATCAATTTTCAGTGTTGGCCTGATCGTCTTTTTTTCTTCTTTGGCCGGATGGAAGCTATGCAGAACAAAAACAAAATTATCATCCATGATTTATCACTTGATTATTTTCTCTATGCTTATTCCTTTTAGCTCAATCATGATTCCCCTTTATAGAGTGGTTCTTGCGTTTCATATAAAAAACAATTTATTTGGTCTTTCATTTGTATATGCAGGATTAGGAGTAGGAATGGCGATTTTTTTATATTACCAATTTGTAAAAGAAATTCCGATTGAATTGGAAGAAGCTGCGGAAATGGATGGAAGCAGTCAACTCAATACTTTTTTTAAAATCATATTTCCTCTCTTAAAAAATGTCACTATCACAGTTTGCATTACAAATTTTCTTTGGATATGGAATGATTTCTTACTTCCGTTAATAATGATATCCGACAATAAAAAATATACATTGATTCTTTCAACCAATACATTGTTCGGACAATATAGCAATGATTGGTCTGCCATCTTGAGTGCATTAATTATGGTTGTTATTCCGGCTGTCATTATTTATATCCTTTTTCAAAAACAAATAATGCATAGCATTACTGACAGTGCAATTAAAGGCTGAAAAATAGATTCCCAGAAGAGAGGAGATTATTTATGGAATTCATCAAGACAAACGGGACATCACTGGAAGTCGGTTCTGAAACATTTCAATTTCGTGGATTCGGATTGGGCGGATGGTTTTTGCCTGAAGGATATATGTGGAAAATGGAACAACATTATGATCGACCACGAAAACTTGAACAATTAATAATTGAATTATGCGGAGAAAAGTATGCAGCTTCTTTCTGGGAATTTTATGAAAATAATTTTATAACAGAAAAAGATATACAATGGATTGCTAAAGAAAGATTCAACTCTATTCGTTTGCCTCTTAATGCACGCCATTTATTTTCAGAGAACGCTGATTCTTACATATTAGATCAAAGACGTTTTGAAAAAATAGATCGAGTCATTGAATGGTGCAGAAAATATCACATATATGTCATTATTGACATGCATGCTGCCCCAGGAGGACAGACTGGAGAAAACATTGATGATAGTGAAAATAATGAACCTTCTTTGTTTTTACATGATGAATTCGTTGAACCTTTAATATGGCTATGGACCGAAATTGCTAAACGGTATAAAAACGACGATATTGTTGCCGGTTATGATCTATTGAACGAACCCCTTTCAAATCGATTTGATTATTTGCAAAACCGTGTTATGCCGGTTTATCGGAAATTAATTGCATCGATAAGGTCTTTTGATGATCACCATCTGATCATTTTAGAAGGAACACATTGGGCAACGGATTTTTCCATATTTGAAGAATTAACCCCCTCGGATATAAAATCTTTTGGACCGATTATGCTTGAATTTCATAAATATTGGAATAATCCGGATAAAGAAAGTTTAGAAAAATACATAAAGCTTAGTAAAAAATTTAATATACCGTTATATATGGGAGAAAGCGGAGAGAACAATTGTGAATGGTACACCACATTATTTCCCTTATGTGACCAATTGAAAATCAGTTGGTCTTTTTGGACCTATAAGAAAATGGACTGTAATAATTCTCCGAAATCTTTTCCTAAGCCAACGGAATGGGACAAGATTCAAAATTACCTACAGAATAAATCTTCTCCAAAACCCAGCCAAATTGAATCGATACAAATTTTTAATAATTTCCTTAACAATATATTGATCGATCATAAAAATCAAAATGTGATTAGAGCATTAAAGAGAGAAATACCAATTCTCATTCCCTGTGAAGCTTACAATTGGCATCAAATAAAATCAAAGAGACGTAACGGAGCTATTCTCAGAGAAAAAGACCCGGTGACAATCATTCTTTCAAATGGCAAAATTAAGCAACCGGATTACCGCCAAATGGCAGGCGAACCCAGACCGAAAGATGAAGAAATTTGGGTAATATTATCGGATGGAGACGAAATTGGATATGATTTTTTCTCCAAATTTTCTGAAATATTAATAATAGTTGATATACGCGGAAAAGGCAAAATATCGATTAGATTAGAAGGAAATGATGATAATTTAATTTTTCAGATTAATAATAGGAGAAAATTCATCAAAACGAAATTTTCTGTATATCAAAATTCCAATAATAGAGTTATTCTGAGTTGTATTCTTGGCGAAGTGAAATTCCATTCCATTGAATTACAACCCATTTTCTCTTAATTTATATCTATTTTTATTATTTATTTACTTTTTGCGGATAAATAAAAAAAAGAATCAAGCGCTCAAGAAACACACGGTCAATTCTTTTTTTATATATTAGGAATTCTATTTGCCCCTTCATACTCTATTTCTCTTCGAAATGAGCACGTGTAGAACAATGGTAAAATCATGGGAGTAAAATGGAACAATACGAAATATGACGAAATCAGGTCAAACAGAGAAATTGCTTAAAAAAAATAAATGGTCATTTGATGATCGTTGGATCCCGCTGGTCTTACTGTTTCTTTCCGTTCTCGCTTTTGTGCCCTTAATCCGCTCGGTCGGCTTTTATTGGGACGATTGGCCAATGTTATGGTTTGAAATAACCCAAGGCCCTCAGGGCTTTACTCAAGCTTTCACCTCGGATCGTCCGTTTCTCGGCTACCTATATCAAATAACCGGTGCACTTATCGGCACCGATCCGTTAAATTGGCAGATTGTTACTGTTTTATTTCGCTGGCTGGTTTCCTGCGCATTTTGGTGGTGTCTGAGATTACTTTGGCCGAAGGAAAAAGATAAAACTTTTTGGATAGCAGCGTTGCTCGCCGTTTATCCGGGATTTAAGCAAATGCCCATTGCTTATGTCTGGGGAAATGCTTTTATCATGTTGTTCTCGTACGTTGTTTCATACGGATTGATGCTTAAAGCAATCGCATCCGCAGAAAACAGTAACCGTAAAGCATACCGGTTATGGACAATCGCGGGTGTGATAACGTATGCTTTCTGCACCGTCTGCACGGAATATTATACGGGGTTGGATGTTGTTCGCGGCATAATTATTTGGATATTTCTCCTTCAATATACCGAATTCTCCGACCGGAAAGTTTCAAAAAAGATTCGGAAAACAATTTGGTATTGGCTTCCCTATCTCGCCGTACTGATTCTGTTTATGTTTTGGCGGATATTTATATTTCAGTTTCACAATTATCAGCCGGTCCTTTTATCCCGCTTCGCAGCCAATCCGATCCAAACCACCGGCGAATTATTTGCCAGAGTCATCGAAGATGCGTATACGGCTACTTGGGGTGCATGGACAGAATATTTCTCGTTCCCGACCCGTGCGAATCTTCAAACCGCTTCGGATAAAATGTTTTGGATAGCGGTCGTCGTCGGATTTCTGTTTATTTTTGCCGCTTTAATCCTTTTCCGGAAAAAATCAGTCCAAAACAAATCGGATATATCCGATGCCACTGAGAAAAAAAGTTGGATTCGAAACGCGATCATTTTAGGATCGGCTGCTGTCGTATTTCCCGGCATTCCCTATTTAATCACCTCACTTTCGCCTTCGTTGGATTTCCCGCGCGATCGTTGGTTGACGGCTTATATGTTCGGAAGTTGCGTCTTTTTAGTCGGTTTGATTGACAGTTTTATTCGAGACGGAATAAAACAAAAAATTATTGTCAGCCTTTTCATTGCCATGGCTGTCGGCGGAAATCTCCTCAATACCAATACTTATCGAAGGGATTGGGAGGCTCAACAGGATTTTATTAACCAATTGACAACCCGCATCCCGGATCTTGATACGCCGGCTTATTTTCTGACGGATTTTAATCCGCTCACTTATGAAACAGATAATTCATTAACCGGATTGTTTAATCTGGCATTGGAGCCCGAAAACAGCTCTTTAACCCTGCCTGTCAGTGTCGGTTTTTACGATGTGCGCTTTAATTCATCTGCGGATAAGTTCGCCGCGGGAGAACCGATTTATCAAGGCTTCCGAAGCGCCTTATACCAAGGAGAAACAAAAGATATCGTTGTTTATTTTTACTCGCCTCCCGGGTGCCTCCGTATTTTAGATCCCGAACAGCATATGAATTTACCGATTTTTCCCGATAAATTTTATGAATTTATCTCCTACTCTCATCCGGAAAATATCCTCCCGGAAGGAACACGTTCGACTTTCTTACAGGATGAAATCTTTAAAAAACCTGTGACAAAAAATTGGTGTTATTATTTTCAAGAGGCGGATCTTGCCAGACAATATTCGCAGTGGGAAAAAATTGCCGAAATCGGGGATCAGGTTCTGAATCGATATCAGGCGGGAGAGGCTTCGGAATACATTCCGTTTATTGAAGCCTATGCGCAGCTAAATCGCTGGGGAGATACGGTGCCATTAATCGAGAAAGTGCATTCCATGAATAAAGAGCTGGACAAACCGCTTTGCCCGATTTTACAAAAACTCTTTATCGAACATTACCCACAAGACCAAACAGAAAGGGAAGAAGTCGCTTCGGCATTGTACCGGATCGGTTGCAGCGCATATTCTCAATGACAGAGGAACAGATCACTCAATCAAAACAAGCATCGGTTGTGATACCGGTCTATAACGGAGCCGAAACAATCGGACCACTCTGCGAACGGTTGGAAAAAGTATTGCCGGCACTGTTTTCGGATTATGAAATTGTCCTGGTTGATGACGGTAGTCGGGATGAAAGTTGGGAGCGAATCGAATATCTCTGCACACAAAGCGGTCATATTCGCGGAATTCGACTGATGCGCAATTTCGGACAGCACAACGCCCTTCTTTGCGGCATCCGAGAAGCACGATACCCTATTTTGATCACCATGGATGATGATTTACAACATCCCCCCGAGCAAATCCCCTTATTGCTGGCAGAATTCGAAAAAGGTTACGATGTGGTTTATGCCATTCCTAAAAGACTTCCCCATTCCTGGTGGCGAAATCTGGGCTCAAAACTGACAAAAAAAGTTTTAAGCAGAGTAATGCACATTCAAATTCAGGATATCGGCGCTTTCCGTATTTTCAAAACCGAATTACGCAAAGCATTCGCAAAATACAGCAGCCCGGATGTCTATATCGACCCGATGCTGTCATGGGGAACGACAAAATTCAGCCATGTCTATGTTGAGGAAGAAAAACGTCCCGTCGGGCATTCCAATTACAATTTCGGATCTTTGGTCAGAGCTGCTTTACTGATTCTTACCGGCTACAGCACATTGCCGCTCCGTTTCGCAAGCACTGTCGGATTCGTTTTTATTCTGTTTGGGATCGGCATTCTGATCTATGTTCTGATCATCTCATTGACAATGGGTTCCGTCCCGGGATTCCCGTTCCTGGCCTCGATCATCTCCTTATTTTCGGGGGTTCAACTTTTTTCTCTGGGGATCATGGGAGAATATATTTCCCGTATGTACGAAAAATCGATCGATCGGCCCCCTTATATCGTCGCCGAAATGAAGGAGAACAATGGTCAATCTCAACGAGATTCATGACTTCTTCCAAAATTGTTTTGAACAATACGGCGAATCGCCGGAAGGCGTCGGTTGGAATTCGGATAGCGCACAGGAAATACGTTTTAATCAATTGTTGAAAGTGATTCAGCCCGCGGATTCATTTTCATTGGTCGAATACGGTTGCGGTTACGGACATTTGATCGATTATATGGAAAAAGTCGGATATCACCCTTCCCGTTATTATGGTGTCGATATCTTGGAAAGCGCCATTCAAGCCGCGAAGAAACGATACGGGAATAATCCGGCTGTCAGTTTTCATCGATCGCTTGATGAGATTCCGGAAGCTGATTATCTGGTCGCGTCCGGAGTGTTTAATGTCAAATTGGACCATGATAATGTAACTTGGACACGCTATATCATTGAATCGTTAGATACCTTCAATCTGATTGCAAAACGGGGATTTTCGGTAAACTTCCTGACGAAATACTCGGATTATGATCGGATGGTCCAACGCCCCGATCTGTATTATGCCGATCCCTGTTTTTTGTTCGATTACTGCAAAGCAAATTTTTCCAGAAATGTTGCCTTGCTCCATGATTATCAAATTTATGATTTCACAATCATTGTTCGAAAGTAATTGCCGGAAAAACTGACTGAGAGAGAAAAATAATTTTAGGATAAAAAAATGGCTGCAAAAATGCAGCCATTTTTTTAGTACGAATAAAATTCTTATTCTTTTCCGGCTACTTCATAGCCCAAAGCGCGCAGCTTCTTCTTGAGGTCAATCAATGATTTCTGACCGAAACCTTCGATTGTTAGCATCGCTTCATCGCCGCCGCTCGTCAGTTTATCCAGTACATCGGCCACTTTATACAAACCAGCTTTAGCCAAAGCGTCCAATGACCGTTTGCTGAGTTCAAGATCTTCCAAAGGACGATCCGGGGAGGTTTTTGCCTCTTCACGGGACTTTTTCTCCTCCAAAAATTCTTGTCGAGCTTGAAGCCGTCTGTAGAATCGATCGACCTGCCCTTCCATATCCAACATACGCTGTTGTTGGCCGGTAAAGAAAGGATGGCATGCGGAACATACTTCCGTACGAATTTCTTTTTTAATCGAACCGGTAGTCCAGGTATTCCCACATGCGCAGGTTACTTTTGCATCCGTATAATATACGGGATGAATATTCTTTTTCATTTTTTCTTTCCTTTCACAATTCGTCGCCTAATTCCGCTTCGGTGACGATTCAGTGACAATTTTATTCTTCGCTTATTTCCAGCGGCGCAACGTTGACTCTTTTACTCCCGCTCGGAAGCGTCTCATAGACAACCGTTCCGGTTGTGGTTGCGAAGAGCGTATAGTCTCGACCGACACCGACATTTAAGCCGGGTTTGATTTTTGTTCCGTGCTGGCGGACCAGAATATTGCCCGACAAAACCAGTTCACCACCGAATTTCTTTACGCCAAGACGTTGCGAATTACTATCACGACCATTGCGGCTTGAACCGCCACCCTTCTTGTGTGCCATAATTTACTACCCCTCAATCGCTTCAATCTTGATCCGAGTATAAACCTGACGATGTCCGGTCTTTGCTCGATAATGTTTCTTTGGACGATATTTGAAAACGGTCAATTTCGGACCTTTCTCTTCGCCTACCACCACAGCTTTTACTGTCGCACCTTTTACGACAGGGCTGCCCACCGAAACCGAACCGTCATTGACAACCAACAAAACCTGATCAAGCGTCAGTTCCGATCCCGGTTCAGCTTCCAGCCGATCAACAGTAACAAAAGCCCCTTCGATTGCTTTGTACTGTTTCCCGCCAGATTCTATAATAGCGTATTTCATTCCCGATTCTCCAATCTTCACTTCACCTTATCACCCGCGTCATTCCGCTGTTGTAAGGGGAAGTTGGCAAATTAAACTTGTCCGTTTGATTCCCGGATCAAGCCTCAACAATTATACCTTATGTTCTGCGAAAATCAATTATTTTGTACGCGGATATTATGCGATATTCGACCAATTTTCGATCATCTACACGAATTAATATTCGACCTTGATAGTCACATTCACCGAACAAACAATTTCATAGTTTTGAACAACACCGTAGGCCATCGTATAAACGCCGGGGAACGACGGAACAACGGCATCGACGATAAAAGAGAGTGTACCGCCTGGAGGAACATCATACGGGAAATCTCGGCGAATGTTTTCTTTTCGTTTTAATAGATTTGTCCCGCCTATATAGGCGATGTCATAATTATCTGTAGTCCAGGTGACACCCGAATCGTTACGAACAGTCCATGAAAAATCCGTTTCCTCATTGGCGGAAAACGTCGCCAGATATGGCGGCGTTGAAGATAAAAGCGTACAGTTTCCGACTGCGTTTTGAATCATCGGATACGAAGTGGAGGGCGGCACGGAAGTCGGAGAAAACCAAGGAGAATATGGCCGATTCCAAGCGTCATACGGAAAGTTTTTTCTGCTTTCATCCGGAATCAGCCACCGCTGTTTCCCGTTACTTTCCGGAGTATAACCTTCCACGCCGTTGTCTGTCCGGACTTTCCACACCAACCAGCCCCAACTGCAGAAAGGGCCTTCGATAATTTGCATACCGCTTCCGGAAGGAGCGCGATAAATAATGTTATCGGCTGGATGCAAATCGGGATCACTTCGGATTGCATTGGGACCGCTGTCCGAAACTTTAACAAAATCGCCGACCCTGAGATAAGAACAGGCGCAATCTCTCAGCGGACAATATTTTCCTTTCGAATCGGAGGGAAGTTCCGTGGGAACGGTTTTTTGATTCAGGTAATTACAATTCACCGGATCGATCGGCGTAAGCCAATGTTGATCGTTATCACCTTCCGCCACGTATCCGACAATCCCGTTCGCCGTTCTCACTTTCCAAAAAACATACCCCGAATTACAGATCGGTCCGGAAAGAACAGTCATTAATGTTCCTTCATCCAAATTGGCAATAATATTTATATTTGTAGAAGTATCGGGTGAAGTTCGGATGCGGAGGCGACCGTTATTGAAGGTTTTATAAACGCAATTTCCCGCTTGTAAATATGCGCTTTGACAATTTTCGTTATCCGTTGCAAAAGATACTTCCGCCGAAATTAACCATCCGATGAATATCAAAACGGATGACATGAACAGTATTTTCATTCGACAATGTCGCATAGAAACCTCCGCTCTCTGATCGATTTATTCTTCATTTCAAAGACGTTTTTACCGGCAGAATGGTTGCAATTTCGCAACGTGAATTGACTTTGACAGGCAAATTTATCGTCGAGCGTCTGTCGAAATCTTTAATATTCGGTTATTTCAACGAATTCTAATTTTTAAAAACCGGATGTTTTTGATAATAACGATTGTAGATAAGCGCACCAAGCAAATACCCTGACATACTGATAAGATATAACCAACCGGCTCCCAAATTATCATAGATCGAGCCGAATAAAGGTGTCAAAAGAATATTGATGAGTGTCGGAATGGTAATTGTAAAAATCACCAATGCCGTTCCAGCCTTCTCCGAATGTAAAGTCATATTCATAAATACAACTTGCCCGATCGTTAAAAGGCTGAAAGCGATTCCACCCAACGCACGCATTAAAATAACGGTTGTAACGCTGGGGAATAACAACACTACCAGCCGCACCGCACTGTAAACAAATAATGAAGTACGGATTACTTTTATCGGTCCGAATCGACGGATCATTTTATCGCTGATGAGCATCATCGGCACCTCAACCACCGCACTCACCATACAGGCGACACCGATAATGCTGTCACTGGCACCCAGTTTATCCAAATAAATCGTTTCATAATTCAAGACACCCAAATTACCGATTGCGGTGATAATTGTCATCAAGCCGAAACCGGATAGTGCCGGATTACGGAATAAATCAACAATTCCGCTGAAATATCGCGAAACACCGGCATTTACCGGGGCTGATGCGGAACGATTCTGCGGACTTAGTTGTGTCAGCACGAATACGGCGATCAAATTCATTGCCGCATACAGAAAAAAACCGGATCGAATCGAAAATTTGCCGTTCATCCAACCGGTAAGCAGCACCACGACCGACCATCCCAATGAACCCCATAAACGAATGCTCCCGTAGCCGACTCGAGTGCCGTCGATCGCCCGTAAAGCCAGCATGTCTGCGGTGGTAAAATGTCCGGCATTAAACAACGTACGCAGACAATAAAAAACAGCCATCCCCAAAAATGCTGTCTGATAACCGAATAGTACCGTCGCGATTCCGCTCATAATCAGTGAAACGGAAAGCATTTTAATCGGATAGCGGCTCTCCATATGAATTCTCGTCCATAACGGAGCGGCAAATAACCCGATGACCGAACCGATAGAGATAACCAGCCCGATTTCAGCACCTGAAAAATGTTGACGGGACATATATAGATTAAGAAACGGGTTGGCTGCACCCATTCCGCCGATCAAGACCAAGAAATAGATGCGGATAATCCTGATATCACGGCTTTTAATATCCGTTTCTTTCTTCTTCATATTGCTTTAATGTATCAGATAATCCATTATTTTTAAGGGAATCCGAATAAAAAATGATTTCATCTCAAGGAAATCGTGTCATTAAATCATCGTTGTTTTCTATAATTTATTTGTCGTCTTTGAAAACCGCGGTCGCGTTTACCTCACTGGGAATATAACGATCCATCATCCTCGGCTCGGGATTCAATGAAGCCGCAGCTTCGATGGCATCATGGCATAATCGAACCTGACTGTCGAACGCTTCTTTACGACGACGATCCACCCGATGATACGTCCCGTCCGGCTCCATTATCCTGGCCCGATCTGTATCCATCAGCTGAACATATAAAACATGAAATACCCGCATCCGTGCACTTTTTTCTTCGACCGGGAATTGTAATTCGATTCGGCGATCTAAATTTCGCGGCATCCAATCAGCGCTCGAAAGAAACAGGTCTTCCTGACCGTCATTATAAAAATAAATAATCCGTGAATGTTCGAGATATCGTCCGACAATGCTCCGGACGTGGATATTTTCCGATAAATTCTTAATGCCCGGGCGAAGGCAGCAAATACCGCGAACAATTAAGGTAATTCTCACCCCCGCTTGCGAAGCGCGATACAAAGCATCGATAATTTCCGGATCGACCAGTGAATTAATCTTTGCCACTATGGCAGCCGGTTTTCCTTCCCGAGCATTTTTTATTTCCTGCTCAATCCGATTCAGAGTATCGATCCTCAGCCATTTCGGCGCCGGAATCAATTTCCGCCAGGATAGGGGCATCGAATAACCGGAAATCATATTGAAAAAATCCGTGGCATCGCGACCGAACGGTTCGGAACAAGTCAGAAGTCCCAAATCGGTATAAATTTTGGCAGTTGTTTCATTATAGTTGCCAGTCGCAAGGTGCACATAGCGTCGAATTCCGTCTTCTTCATTCCGTACGATTAACGTAATTTTGCTGTGCGTCTTCAAGCCGACCAATCCGTAGATCACATGGCAACCGGCTTGTTCCAACTTCTTCGCCCATTGAATATTATTCTCTTCATCGAACCGAGCCCGCAGCTCAACCAATACCAAGACCTGTTTTCCGCGGATGGCCGCATCGGCTAAAGAAGTGATAATCGGTGATTGGCCACCCACCCGATAAAGGGTTTGCTTGATCGCAAGCACGTTCGGATCTTCTGCCGCTCGCCGAATCAATTCGATTACGGTATCAAAATCTTCATAAGGATGATTCAAGATCACATCTTTCTCCCGGATAACCGAAAAATAATCATCCTTTCCGTAAAAAGCCGGCGAGGGCTGAGGAGTAAAAGGAGGGTAAAAAAGATCCTGACGATCTTTGAAAAACGAAGGCAGCTTCGATAAGAAAGTCAAGTCCAACGGTCCCGGGATTTCATACAGATCCCGGTCGCTGATTTCAAAATTTTCCGTAAGAATAGGCAGAATCTCTTCGTCATATCCGCTTTGAATTTCGAGACGAATGACTTCACCCCACCGTCGTTGCCGAACTTGCGTCTCGATCTCACTCAGTAAATCAGCTGCGTCTTCATCGTCAATGTCCAAATCCGCATTTCGCATAATTCGGAAGCAGGAAATCGTTCCGATTTTTACTCCGCTGAATAATCGATTGATATGTTCGGATACGACATCTTCCAACAAGATGAATTGCCCGTCCCCTTCTTCGGAAGGCAGCTGTAAAAGACGGGGAAGGATTGCGGGAATTTGTACGACGGCAAATGGCATCCTCTGACCTTTTTGATTCTTCGCGGTCGGGATTTCTACCCGAACAATCAAATTAATGGTTTTATTGGCAATTAATGGGAAAGGCGAGCCGGCAGCAACCGCCAACGGCGTCAGCACCGGGAAAACGGTTGATTCGAAATACCGCTTGACATAATCTTTTTGTGCCGGATTCAATTCGGACGGATTGATTATTTCGATTCGGTTCTTTTCCAATGCGGGGACGATCGATCGCAGAAGAGTGGAATACTGTTTTCTGACCATTTCATGAGTCCGATCCGAGATCATTTCCAGCTGCTTCTCCGGCAATAGTCCGGCCGGATCCGGTAAGGTGTAGCCGGCATTGTACTGATCCTTAAGTGAAGCGACTCGGATCATAAAAAATTCGTCCAGGTTGGAACCGGTGATGGAAAGAAAATTCAAACGTTCAAACAGCGGATTTTCGCTATCTCTCGCTTCTTCAAGCACCCGTTCATTAAATTCCAGCCAGCTCAATTCCCGGTTGATAAAACGGCTCGGAAACTCTTCGATGGCGGGCAAATCGACCTTATTAAAATCAATCAAATCATCTATCCGCGATAGGAATGATTGATCATTATCAAAAAAATCTCCATACATCTGTCTTCTGTTCCTTTTTTGATGAAGCCGGTCAAATTCGAAAGTCGACTGAAAAAAGTAAAATTATATTTTCTTTGATTTGAGTAATCTAATTTCGGGGTGCAATCCGAATAATGCCTGGAATAAGCCGGTATGTTTATTGAAATTCCATAATTCCAAAGTAAAATCCTTATCAGAACTGATAAATATTTCTAAGCGATCGTCTTCCACCCGCGTTTTTATAATTTCAATTTTCTGTTGATGACCCGCATCCAAAGAGTTTGCCAAAGCTAAAATGGAAATCAGTTTGAGAGTCATTAATTTTTCGTCCGAAGTCAGTTTTTGCAGCATGGGATCATTCGGATGAACCCTTCCGTTATGAAAGCAAGCGGTTAGCGCAACAATTTCGAGTTCTCTTTCATTCAGACCGATCAATTCATTGGATTGGATAATATTGTAACTTCGCACACCGTCATTTTCCATGCTGACATACTTGCCGATATTATGCAATATAGCGGCCATTTCAAGATATACTCGCGCAATTTTTGGCAATCCGTGAATCTTGACCGTCAAATCAAACAGACCGACCGCCAAATGACTTACATGTTGCGAATGTTTTTTATCCGTGCGATAACGATTCGCCAAATAAATTGCCGACTCTATCCGGTTGATATCCGGATCTCGTTTAAACCGATATTTTTGCAGTTCGTTCGCCATTTTGTAAAGCATTCCGGTTGTCAGATCGACATCCGAAATATACAGCTGATCGATTCCGGTGAACTGCAATACTTCATCAATAACGATACAAGTCGGCAGCATCAATGTCTCTTGTTCGGTAGGTACCTGAGAAAGTCGCGGGAGATCATTCGGATTACCGCTTTTTAATTTTTCAAAAAAGCTTTCAAAATCTTCCTTCTTAATTTGCCCTTGCTTTTTGCTCGTCCAACCGGCGACATGCTTGATGTAACGTGACGATCCGCCTAAAACGATCAGATTCTGATAAGTTGCCCGCTTCGGTCCGAAGGTTTTATAGTAATTCAGTTCTCCCGAAATATACTCGGTCATTAATCCGCCGAAATCCGTCGAGTGCCGTTCCAGATCTCCCAGCAGCTCACGAATTCGTAACGGTCCCAGCCGAAAATTCTGAGTATTGATGTATTTCCCGTCATTAAATAAAGTCAGCTGAATACTGCCGGATCCGATATTTACGATCAAAACATTGGTTTGGATCATTTCCGTAAAATCAGGAATCGTTTCCGATAAGGCGATCTGATGATAATATGAATCCATTCCGCTCGAAAGGACTTCCACCTCAATACCGGTCAATCTGCGGATTTGTTCAACAACAAAAAGCTGATTAGCGGCTTCCCGAAAGGCACTGGTGGCGGCAGCCTGAACCGTATTGACTTTGTATTCCTCCATCTTTTTATTGAATGTCTTGAGAACTTCGATCGTTTGATTCAATAAATTTTGACTGATTTTTCCGGTTGAATACGTATCGGCGCCCATCGGAATGGTACGTTGTACCTCATCGATTATCTTAGGGGGTTCATCGGACTTCAATCCGGCAATTTTCATGATCACATCATGGGAACCGACATCAATTGCCGCAACGATCAGTGGTTTAGCCATTTTCTAAATCTTCATCTCCGAAATAAATTCCGATGTTTCGCGCCGATTGAATTAAGGGATGATTCGTTGGTACGGACTTCACTTTTCCGGCAACATCCTTCAGGGGAATTCCGACGATCTCATTATTGACCATCCCGACCATGACACCGAATTTTTTCTGAATGACCCAATCAGCGGCAGCGACACCCAAAGCAGTCGTCAATACCCGATCGTAAGCACAAGGAGAACCACCGCGTTGGAAATGTCCGGGAACCGTACAGCGGACTTCCTGAACCGTCAACTTATCCAAGATCGAAGCCAATCGGTAAGCAACGGATAAGAAAGGAAGATTCCCGATTTTTTCCGCATATTCCTTTTTGCTCATTTTTGCTTCTTCTTTTGTTTTCGCACCTTCCGCTACCGCAATAATCGAGAAGCGTTTATGCTCACGGGCACGCTTGTTCACCGCTGCGGCTACAGCCAGCGGATCATAAGGGATTTCCGGAATCAATATAACATCGGCACCGCCGGCAATCCCGGCATGCAAAGTCATCCAGCCGACATTATGCCCCATTACTTCAATAATAAATACCCGCCCATGGGAGGATGCAGTGGAGTGAATCCCGTCAATCACCTCCGTTGCGATATTCACCGCACTCTGGAAACCAAAGGTCATATCGGTTCCCCATAAATCATTATCGATGGTTTTGGGCAATGTTATGACGTTTAATCCATTTTCGGAAAGCAGGTTGGCGGTCTTATGAGTACCGTTTCCGCCGAGAATCACCAATCCGTCCAAATTTAGATCTTTGTAGGTGCGGATCATTCCCTCCAACTTGGTCGGTCCGTCACTGCGGTTGGGGTACAAAGGATCATTCATCGTCTTAAATACCTGACGGGATGTCCCCAAAATCGTTCCGCCCAAAGTCAGAATACCGGAAAAATCACTGGGTTTCATCACACGATAATTACTCTGCATCAAACCGGCATACCCATCCAAAAAGCCATAAACCTCGGTCTGAGGGTCATTTTCGAATAATCTTTTTCCGACCCCGCGCATGGCAGAATTAAGCCCTTGGCAATCCCCCCCGCTGGTTAACATTCCGACTTTTAATGTCATTTTTTTACCCCTTTCATCTAAAGGAACAATTCGTCTCTATATAAATTATAAATTCAGATATTAAATTCTGCCGAACCTCAGGATTTCCGAATCTTTGTAATAAAACGATCGGGTTGATTGATCGTTCCTCCTAATTCGTTTTTGTTTTCTTTTTCGCTTTTCATAATCAACTTCAGATGATTATTTTATTTTTTTATGTCAAATAAGGAATCGTCAACGGACCTTCAGGCATAATACAAATGGATTTTCCTTTTCCTTCCTTGCGGCAGAATTCCTCGATGGAATGAATCGGTATCAAGTGACAAGCCCGAATTTGTTCGTCCGATAATCTGTCGGAGTAAAGACAGACTTTCACTTTCTGTAAAATTTGCATGAGGATCTGGACCTGCCATTGGTCTTGAACAAGGAATTCCGGTTCCCGGAGCTTATCGAAAAAAGCCTGAGGTGAATTGGTCTCTTTGAGAAGCGTCTTGAACATTCCTTCTTCGGGAATTCCGTCACTGCATTCCGAAGCAATCAGAATGGTTCCGCCGTCTTTCACAATTCTGGCAGCTGCGCTGATTCCTTTAACCGTCTGATAAAGATTTAAATCCAGCGGGTAACCCGAATTCGTTCCGATTACAATATCAAATTGTTTGGGGACCGGCACCATCACATTTTGTTTGACAAAATCACACCCGGCCTGATGTGCATGACGAATTTCTCCGCAAAAAACTCCATTGATTTCATGTTTGGAATTCATTGCGACATTCACTAAAAATGATCTCTCAATTTTCTCGGCTATCTCGAGTATTTCTTCATAAATCGGATTCCCGCTTGTGATTCCCCAAACGGAATGGGGATTTGCGATCATTTCCGCTCCGTGATTCGCGAAAATCGTTCGGTTCCCCGCCATGCCCGGCATGATTGCTTTTCCGCCGCCGGAAAATCCAGCAAAAAAATGCGGTTCGATAAAGCCGGTCAGTACTACCAATCCGCAGTTTACCAACTCCCGATTTAACCAAATTTCATGCCCAAACGAAGTTTTCCCAAGGAATACTTGGGTGGATTCATCAGCGGAATCATTTTGTATAATGCGAAACGACTCTGTGATTGCTGAACCAAACATTTCACGCAGCTCGCTATCCGTGTTCTTTCGATGCGTCCCCGTTCCGACAAACAAAGTAATACGATCGGTCGGGACTTCCGATAACACGGTTAAGATCGCGTTCAAAATCATTTCGGAAGGAGTTGCGCGAGTAATATCATTTAAAATAATGCCGATTCGGTCGCTTTTCGGTATCATTTTCTTAAGTGAACAGGTCCCGATCGGGGATAGGATTTCCTGAATTAATGCCGCTTTCGGGTTCTTCAAGGCGGAGGAATCTTTTGGATTTACAACCGTAACGTCCGGATTATCGTCGATATATATTGATAAATTATTTTTCCCGTATTTCAACTGATAATCCATAAAGAGCCTCTTTTATTTGATAGGACCCGCTTCGAAAACAATAATCTGAAATTTTTTTCGAAAAAACAATTCACCGCTTTAATAAAACAGCATTCGATATTTAGAATCGGATAAAGAACATAGCCATTTCTTTATAATTTCATTATACCTTTACCGTTGGTCCTCATTGCCTTTCCGTCTTAGTTTCGAAAACATCGGGGCCATGGAAATTCAAAATTCTTCTCTGTTCCGACCGGCAAAAAGAAGAGACAAGATAAAATTCACACTTTTCTTTTTTTCGCCACACACTATAATAAGTATATACAACATAACCTTTGTATGAAGTACAAATCGATCATTTAGCCCGATAACGATGATGGAGTTCTTTGAAATTTCTGGATAAAGCTTTTGTATTTAAAGAACGGAGATAGAAATGGGCGCTGACAAAAATAAATTCGTCGGGCTTTTAAGAAAAGGATTTTGGGCGATTTCATCGATAATCCTCTTTCTTATCAATTTTGAAATTGCATTTTCACAAAGCGAAATAAATGAGGAAGCTTCCGATTTGATTTACAGACAGGATTTTTCCAATGAAACCCAAGATTGGACTTTGAATTCAAATCAAGGCGATTGGGGCACGGTCAATCGTTCCATTTCCGACGGAACATATCAATGGGAGATAAATTTAAACAAGATCAAAGCGATTGTTGTCCGACCCAACATTGAGATTAACTTGCCGGAAAACGATTATCAAATCAGCCTCGATACATATTTTGAACCGGTTTGTGAAAATTGCTGTTCGGGAATCCTGTTTAATTTCCTGGATATGGGGAATTTTTATTATGCGCCGTTGTGTACGGACGGTAAAATCATGGTTTATGCTTTTGAAAATAACCAATGGATTTTATTGACCGATGTCGTTCAAAGCGATCATTTCAATCCCGCAACGTTGAATAAAATTACCGTCGTCAATAACGAAGATAATTATGAAATTCAAATCAACGACATCTCTCTGATCGATTTTACCGATAATCGTTTCCGTACCGGAACCATCGGACTTATGGCGGAAGGACTGGCAGAAACTCAGACCACGGTGTTTTTTGATAATCTGGAAGTAAGGAAAAAGAAACCGAACGAAGACGAAGCACCGGATATAGGAGTTGATTCTCCGTATCATATGAACCCGGTGACTCTTCCCCTTCAGGATCTTTATCCTTCGCGGAATTCATCTGATTTGATAGACTACATGATTGATATTTCTGTCCCATTCACATTTCGGAAAGAAGGGAGCGGAGATCTTTTTTGTCTGAAAGAATCCGATGGAAAAGCTTGCCTATTTATCATCCGACATTTCAACGAATGGAATTCTCCTGAAGAAGCAGCCGATACCATCATTGATGACTATGCAGAACAAGTAAATAATTTTGAAATATACCATCAACAAAGTACTTATTCTGCGGAGGGGTACCCTGCTTATTGGGTCGGAGCGCACTTTTCTGCCGGTGAAAATAATTACGAAAGCAGCCATTTGTTCATTCAGGCAAAGAACGGGGTTTTCCAAGTTTTTACCTATGCACCGACCGATCTGATCGAACAATATCGTGAAAGTTTAAAGAAAATCGCGGAAAGTTTTTCTTATTCGAAATAAACAGAATGATTTCCCAAATTTAAAAGCCCAGAGAAACGGTGAGCCATAAAATAACAAATTTTTGTCAAAATAATGTGACTCACCGGGTCTAACTTTCCTCGTTCCCGAAATCATCAAATCAAATTCGCTATAGATCCAAATTTGCCTATTTTCTTTTTTAAATCCATCGTTATAATATGTTTATACAACACTATTTTCAACGTTTCTTTGAATTAATACTTAAACAAAAAATTTAGTAACGCATCTGATTTAATTTCTTGGGAAAAAGCTCTTCCATTTATTCAAGGAGGAAAATTATGAGCCCTTCCAAAAGCAAACTCTTCAGTCTTTTTTATAAAAGGTCTTTGACGATTCTCTCTCTTATTTTGGTTCTTCTGTTCAATTTTGAAACAGCTTTTTCACAAAATGAAAACAAAAATGAATCATACGAGATTGTTTATCAGCAGGATTTTTCGGAAGATACCACGGATTGGAATTTGGAACCGGATAATTATGATTGGGGTTCAATCGAATATTCATTTAAAGATGAGGCGTATTGTTGGAAAATGGATTTAAAAGAAGGCAGATCGAATATCGTTATCCCGTCAAATATTATTCCGTTGCCGGAAGAAGGTTATCAAATCAGCGTTGAAACACGCTTTGATCCTGCCTGCAAAGGTTGTGATTCCGGTATTATGTTCAACGCCCAAGATCCTTCTAATTATTATTTTGTCGGTTTAGATGTAAAAGGATATGTCAGTATCTATGCCAATCAGAATAATAAATGGGATGAAATCGTCGAAAACATTAAAAGCAAAAACTTTGATTCCTCCGGGATGAATAAAATTACCGTCATTAATGAAGGGAATAATTTTCAAATTCAAATTAATGATAGCCGCTTGACCATTTTTAAAGATAACCGTTTTAAGGAGGGTTTTTTGGGCTCATAGCCGAAGGGCCGAAAAAGACGAACACTACCGTTTGCTTTGACAATCTGGAAGTGTTGAAAACAAAAAAATAACGCCAATCATTCGGAAAGGGTAAGGAATCGGAATTGAAGCGGATCATATCGTTTAATAATTTCGCATTTAGTCAGAAGAAATTTAATTATTTTTCACCTTCACTTCCGGTAATTTGAACGTCCAAATGAAAAGAATAGGTGCATTGAGTCGATTTATTTACAGAAAGAAATATCAACGCCGATTTTAAGCCGTTTTTAGGAAAGAGTTTTTTATTGATCTTCGGGAGGAATCATGAGCACTTTTAAAAACAAAGAGTCTGATCCTTTAAGGATCGTATTTTGGATGTTTTCCCCTATTTTATTTATCTTTTTATTAACCAATTTCGGCGTCGCTTATGCACAGCTTGACTCCGCCATCGATTCTTACGAGACCCTCTATCAGGATGATTTTTCGGATGAAACAACGGGTTGGAATGTCAAGCCGGCACAAGGAGATTGGGGGTCGGCAGTTTTTTCCATCACGGACGGAATGTATCGCTTGGAAATGAATTTGAAAAAAGGTCAAT
>JALHEL010000173.1 GCA_022837205.1 Leptolinea sp. | reverse complement strand
GTATGATTGCTGTGCCACGTAAAGACCAAGTTGGAAAGGGGTACTCCCAAAAGCGGAATGAAAGCGACCTTCCCCTGTGCCAGATATTTCAAATCTTCTGTTAGGGTGGAGATACCGACACCGCAGGCAACCAGCGTAATCAAAATCGGTATATGCGTCGCTTCTTCGACAATTTGTGGAGTGAAACCGGCTTCCGCCGCAATTCGCCAGATAAAATCATGGCCGGGAGTGGAATCGGTACGCGTCATAACGACAAACGGTTCGTCTTTCAATTCCGCCATCCGTAAACTGCTGCGTTGTGCCAACGGATGATCGAGAGCGGTGATGACGCACTGGCGATTCCGGTGAAGAACAATCAACTCTTCGTTTTCTGCTGCGGCAGGGATTTGAAGATAATTCAGGATGGCGTCCACTTCGCCGAATTCAAAAGCAGCCAGCAAACCGGAATGACTGTAGCCGCGCAGCGACAGGGCAATCTGCGGAAAATGATTGTGGAAGGTTTTAAAAAGCTGTGGCAAACAAGGTTCGAAATTATCGCGCAAGATCCCGAGTGTAAGCGAGCCGTTTAACCCTTTTTGCGCCAAGTGCGCCGCGGAAACACAGTTTCGATAGCTTTCCAAAACCGTGGGACACTGGCTGAGAAATGCTTTGCCTGCTGGCGTCAGGGTAACGCTTCGAGGTGTCCGCTCAAAAAGCTGCACTTTCAATTCTCTTTCAAGCGAAGAAATAATACGACTGAGGGCCGGTTGGGCGATGAATAATTCGGCGGCGGCTTGGGTAAAATTCAGACGCTGCGCGAGCACCATGAAGCATTCCAATTGAAAAAACGTCATGAGGATCCTCTTAAAATCGTTATTAAAGAATTATAGCAAATCCCTTTAATCGATGTCGTTTTTCGGCGGATCGGTTCTGAGTTTCAAATTTCTATAGCCAAGACAAAATGACAAAAATAATTCTAATAGAGACGTTTTTTTAAGTAAAAAAGTGTGGTTCAATGTTAGCTACAAAATAGGTAGTGGAAAATTGTTGAAAAAGATAAGCTGAATGAGTATTTTATTTTAATTATTAAATAACATGCAGTTATATTTAATCTATAATATTCAAAAAGGATTCTATTGCTCTCTTCGTTAACCCATTTAAAGGTAATTGTTTTAGAACGAGCGATAACGCTTCTTTTGGAGCATTCTTAGCAAAATTTTTTAATCCATCTTTAGAAAAATCAATAAAAAATTCTTCGAAAGCGCTATTGTAAATTTTCGCTTCTTTTCGTATTTTTTGTATGCTTTTTTTTGTTTCCTCTGTAAAGATATTATTTTGAGATTCAAAGGATTCGCAGATATCAAGAAAACAATCTATTGGAACTTGAAGTATTTTTTTATTACTCTGATATTCATCATACCAACCAATTGTTTCAAGATAATGTCGGATCTCTATCATCACATTTATATCTTGGATTATTAATTTTATTCGTTTATTATGGTCATCATATTTCGCGTTTGGGATTGCTTTTATGAATACTTCTTTCCATTTTAGATTGTTATTCGGATATTTCAATTCTTTACGTTCGGACAATGAGCGTATTCTATTTTGTGTGATACCAAGCGTTTTTGATAAAGTGTAGTCATCAAAAGCTAAATTGTTTTTCATGCGATGATCGATAAACTCTGAAAATAGAAGCGTTTCAAAATCTAATTTAGACATAGTTCCAAAATTTTTGTCAAAATATTGATTATATAATTTATCAAATATAGCGCACTTTTCTTCTTTCGAAAATTCATTATTTGATTTATCGAATTTATCACACTTTTCTTCTTTTGAAACATCATTATTTAATTTATTCATTTTTATTATCCAATGTTTAACAAAAATTAGATCAGTTATATTATAGAAGAAATGCCTATTTCTATTAATTCGCTGATATCACAGCAGCTAAAAAATCAATACCAATAGATTTAGAAATCCTTTCATAAATATGGATATAAAATAATTTATTAAGTAAGATATGCATTATTAGTTATCAAATTAAATACTTCACAAGTCAATAATGAAATATCTTTGGTTATCATTATAATCTAATATATACTCTATTTTATAGAATAATATAAATAAATTTTAAATCCAAGTTTTAAATTTATATGGAAATTTGAAACAAATATGCGGATCGGATTGATACCGAAATGAAAAGGGTCAATTCGATTTTAAATAATTGAAGGAATTTTCGGGCTGCGGTAGAATGTGATTGAAAAGAGGTTATTCATGGGGAAAGATCAGTTTGCCGCCGTTGAATTGCTATGGGATATTCTGAACGGGAAAACAAAAGAAGTCAGTAAAGTGACATATTTTCCGCAAAAGCCGGATATGCCGCAGGATGCAAAGATCAATCAGCCGTTTCCGAGAGCGACACCCGAATCCCAGGGAGTTCCGTCGGAACGTCTCTCCGCAATGATCGAAGAATTATCGCGTTATCCATGGCTGGATGTCCATCATGTATTGGTGATTCGAAACGGGAAAATGATTTGCGAGTGCAGTTTCAGCCCGTACCGACCAAACATCTGGCACAGCAGCTATTCGTTATGCAAAAGTATTACCGGTTTGGCGATCGGGATGTTGTACGATAAGGGGAAGATTCATTTGGATACTCCGATTACGGAATTCTTTAAAGATAAGGACCGGAGTCGGATGTCTTTTCGTCAGAAGAAAATCACCGTTGAAAATCTGTTGACCATGACCAGCGGAGTGGACTTCCATGAAGCGGGAGCTTATACCGGAGACGATTGGGTGAAAGGCTACTTGGGTGCGTCGGTTCGGGAAATGCCCGGGGAGATTTTTGATTATAACAGCATGAATTCCTACATGCTGTCCGCAATCGTAACCGCCGTTACCGGTCAATCTTTGATGGATTTTTTGACCCCTCGTTTATGGAAACCGCTGGGAATTACGAATGTTTTTTGGGAAACCTGTCCGATGGGAATCACGAAAGGCGGATGGGGCCTTTTTATTTGTCCGGAAGATGCGGCGAAGATCGGCCAACTCATTTTACAAGGGGGGATCTGGAAACGGCGACGGATCATTTCGGAAGAGTGGCTTAAAACGGCTGCTGAGAAACATGTTGAAGTACCGCCGGAAAGCGGTTTAGGATACGGCTATCATATGTGGATGGCAGATCGTCCCGGAAGTTCGGCTTTCAACGGAATGCTCGGACAGAACGTGTTGATTTATCCGGATATCAATATGGTTATTGTTACAAACGCCGGCAGTAACGAATTGTTTCAGCGCAGCACACTCATCGCTACGATCGAGAAATATTTGGGTGCGGGTTTTGAGCCGGCCGATCCACTACCCGAAAACGAATCCGAATATAAGAAGCTGTTGCGAATTCAGAGTGCGCTTTCCGGAGAGGAGAATGATGCTTTCCTTCAGCAATTGAAAGGCTGGAGTGGAAAAATCTTACGGCGGAGCAATAAACCGACCCCTTCCCGCTATGTTAAAAAGTTGGACGGGATGAGTTATGCGTTACAAAAGAAAAATATCGGCATTTTTCCTCTGCTTTTACAGGTGGTACATAATAATTTTACGGAAGGAATCCAAACGCTTTCATTTCATTATCAGGATGAAAAGTTTTGGATTTCCTTTTTGGAAGGGACGGAGAAGATTGACCTCCCCGTGGGGTTTGAAGAGCCGGCGAGATCCACTGTCAAAATTCACGGAGAAGGATATTTGGTGGCTACCGGCGGTGAATTTGCTTTTAATGAAGATGATATTCTGGTCCTTAAATTGGACATTGCCTTCTTGGAAGAGGCAGTACGCCGAAAAATAAAGATTTATTTTTTGGAAGATTCCATTGAAATGAAATGGGATGAAGTACCCGGAGCGCGATTGATTCTCAAGGGAGTTCAATATATTCTGACGGATGTCTCCGATAATTTTCTGATTCATACAGTCAGCCATCGGATTAATTCGGATTTGGTGATCGAAATGCTCAGAAATGCCATTCAGCCGGTTATTTTGGGATTACCGGCGGAACAAGAAGAGCCGCAACAGGAACAACCGTAAACCCGGCTTTTCCAAAGCGGTCTTTTCGCAGCATTCTTTTCGTCATCCTTTTGATACAATTCTCACGATTCACAAAAAAATAAAAAAACCGCCTGAACCTTAAGAAAGTGGCTTAAAATACAAAAATTAGGTGAAAAATGACAAATCAATCTTCCTTTATCGACGTTTCGGGAATGGCGGATCATTCTCTTTTGAGTCAAAAGAATATGGGGGAATATATCCCGTTAACTCCCGAAAAAATGAAAAGTTATCTTTCGGATCTGACGAAACCCGTTTTTGTGATCAAAAACGGGAAAGATGCTTTTCTCTCCGACAGCGTGTTCCTTTCCTCATCGGCGAATGCTTATTGTTTTCCGTTTACCCCTGAAATGTTTGGGGACGCGGATTTTAAACGATCCTACGGCTTGAAGTATGCTCTTTATGGCGGAGCGATGGCTAATGCTATTGCTTCGGAAGAAATGGTGATTTCCTTAGGAAATTCGGGCTTTATGGGATCTTTCGGAGCAGGCGGAATGAGCCTCTCCGCAATCGAAAAAGCCATTTATCGGATTCGGGAAGCTCTGAAAGATAAACCCTATGCCTTTAATTTAATTAACAATCCTTTCGATTCCGAGATGGAACAAAAGACAGCGGAACTCTACATCCAAAACGGTATTCATGTTGTCGAGGCTTCCGCTTATCTGACTATTAATTCCAGCCTGGTCCGATATCGGGCTGCGGGATTGAAACAATTGCCGGACGGTTCCGTCGAGATCGGGAATAAATTGATCGCGAAAGTCTCACGAAAGGAAGTTGCCTCTCAGTTCTTGCAACCGGCTCCGGAAGAAATTCTTTCCCGCCTGCTTTCCGAAGGGAAATTGACCGAGGAACAAGTTCGTCTTGCAAAATCGGTTCCGATGGCCGATGATATAACGGTTGAGGCGGATTCGGGGGGACATACGGATAACCGGCCGTTGGTGAGTATTCTGCCGGCAATCATCCGTCTGCGTGATTCTTTTCAAGCAAAATATCGCTTTCCGCATCCGGTACGCATCGGTGCCGCCGGAGGAATTTCGGTTCCCGACGCGACGCTGGCTGCGTTTATGATGGGTGCCGCCTATGTTACCACCGGTTCGGTGAATCAGGCATGTATCGAATCGGGCGCTTCCGAATATACGAAGAATTTGCTCGCACAAGCCGAAATTACGGATGTCGCCATGGCTCCGGCAAGTGATATGTTCGAAATGGGCGTGAAGGTTCAGGTGCTGAAACGGGGGACGATGTTTGCGAAAAGAGCACAAAAACTTTATGATCTTTACCAGCGATATGATTCCGTTGAAGAAATCCCCGCAGCCGAAAGAGAGAAACTGGAAGCAACCGTTTTCAAACGAACTCTGGACTCGGTTTGGGAGGAATGCCAAAAATTCTTCTCCGAAAGAGACCCGAAACAGCTTGAAAAAGCCGCTAAGGACCCCAAACATAAAATGGCATTAATCTTTCGCTGGTATTTGGGTCTTTCTTCCCGTTGGTCGAGCATCGGCGAAAAGGGACGAGAAATGGATTATCAGATTTGGTGCGGACCTTCGTTGGGCGCTTTCAATGATTGGGTGCGGGGAACCTATCTGGAAAAACCAAATAATCGCAGAGTTGCGGACGTCTCGCTGCATCTTTTAACCGGCGCGGCATATCTTTATCGGATCCGCTTGCTCGAATCACAGGGCATCCGCTTTTCTTCCGATCTTCGCGATTACTTGCCGCTTCAACCGCTTCTCTGACCGTTAGCGGAGGGTAACCCAGCGTAAATCCTGCTCTGGGTTTTCCAGAATACAGAACGTTTCGACAAAATCTCCTTCTCTGCGCCATAAGAGGCGGGAAGGAGATTTTATTTCCAACCGCAGCCAGCCTTCCCTGTCGGACGGTTCGGTCGTGAATCCGATTTCGATTTTTCTTGTATCCAGTCTCAATCCGGTTCTGAGCGCTTTCAGCACCGCTTCCTTGGCGCTCCAAATGACGGTGGCGATGAGATCGGCTTGATCCGGATCGCTTGAAATAACCCGGCGGATTTCATTTTCGGTAAAAAAATCTTCGACAAATTCTTTTGATCTGGGTTCAATCCATTCCAAGTCCGTGCCGAAACGAATATTGTCCGGAGAACAAGCCGCAAAAACATGTTCATGCGAATGACTGAACGAAATTTCGATTCGAGTTCGTTTCCCGTTCTCCACTGAAACGAACGGTGCGCCACCAGGTTCTTTCAAAATTTGAATTTTTGAAAAAGGAACTTGTTCCAGTTCGGGAATGGAAGTATGAATCAATTTTTTTCCGATTACCCGAGCGGATAGCCACTCTCTCTTTCGCTTGGGAACTTTCAGACGATCCCATTCGATTCTTTCCTGTTCTCCGAGAAAATCCGAAAGGTATTCTGCGGAAAAATCAGATTCAAGAGGCGGAAAATCGGCAAAGGTCAGATAAATCGTCATGAATAGAAACAAATCCCCCGACCTTTATTATAGTCGGGGGATTTCGAGAATTAATGCTGAGAGTCTTTTGACTGTTCTGTTACCATTGATTTGATCGGTTCAACGAGCTTTTTATCCGCGGAATAAGGTAAGGGAGAAGTTCGATAATCCTCCAATTCGAGGATAACGTTCCCTTTTGCATCGACAACTTTTGCATCAAAAGAAATTTGTCCTTCGTGTTCCCGCGGTTGGACTTCCGCAAAAATCGGACCCTTGTTGATCGGTTGTTTATAGAAACTTAAGTTTCCGACGGATTGCGGCAGAGAAAGAACACCGGTTGAGCCTACTTCCCATAACCCCGCAGACTGAAAACATAATTCGATCAACAAAGATTTCATATAAGGGACCGACTCATCGGCGGGGACGTTCATCAATTGCTTATTAAATTTACCCAATACGGCACTGGAAAGCTGAGCCGCATCCAGAACTTGGAAGGAAGGACCGTGGAAGTACAGTTTATAGATTTCTTCCGATGAAACGGATCTTCGTTTTCCCCATTTGGGAGCTGCGGTAATGGATTCGGCTTCCGCCGGATTTTGCGTCAGATATACCAGACTGTCAAAATGGTTCAAATGGCTGATTGTGCCGTCGCGACGTTTTATATCCGACTCCAAACTTGCCTTGATGACGATACCTTCCGGTTTTCGATAAGCAGCCGCGTGCCAGGCGATTTTTCTTGTTTTATTTCCGTAGAATTTAAGGGGTGCTTGAAAGCGGATCTTCTCCAGCTTTTCGATTTCAAATCCCTTGCTGGTTGAGGCTAAGACGGAAGCAATGTGTTTGGAAGCGATTGCAAATCCTTCGATTCCTACCACACCCGGTAAAACGGGAATTCCGTTGATGGCGTGATCGCGCAAATACGATAACTGAGCCGGGTCTAATTCACCTTCGAGCTGGATTCCGGAGTTGCTGTCGAAAGCGGTAAGATGACTGAACATACGATGAATCGGCGTTCCGGCTCTTAAAGCCGCATCCGCTTTTTCGATATCCATACCGCAGTTTTTCTCATTTAGCGAAGATTCCAAAATTCCCAAAGAACCGGCGATGACGACTTCACCGCTTTGCCCGAGATTTAATTCATTCCGTACCATTGGGGCGGCTTCTTCGGGTTTCAAGAGATCGATTCCCGCCATTTCCATCAGGCGCGGCATGTTACCGCGGCTTGCCATACCCACTTCCGCCCAAGCGCTCCAGTCGATGGCAACGGCTTGCATACCCGGGTATCTTTTGGGTAGCCATTGAGCATATTTTGCCAACAAATCATTGGCGGCGCCGTAATCCGTTTGTCCGGAATTTCCAAATCTGCCGGCGACGGATGAAAAGAATACCACTTTGTCCGGCAAGAGATGATTGTTTTCGAGTGCGTTGAAAATATATTTGAAGCCCTTGGCTTTTACATCAATGACCTGTTGAAATTCTTCAAACGGTTTGGATTCGATTTTTCGACTTTTGTCCAATCCTGCTGCATGAATGAAAACATCCACTTTATCCGTAGCTTCCCGAATTGTTTCAATCGCGTTGATAACCGAATTTTCATTTGTGACATCGCACGGGATGTATCTGGCATGACCGCCGGCTGCTTCCACCGTTTTCATTACCTCTAAAGTTGCTGAGGCACGTTCCAAAGCGAGAAGTTGTCTCTCGATTTGGACAGGTGTGACTTTTTCTCCGGCTTGCCGCATTCTTTCTTGCAATTCCAAACCGAACCCTTTTCGATCTCGTTTCAGTTTCAGTAAATCCGGGTCGTCTTCGGCGGGCAGCTCGGTTCTGCCAAGCAGGAAGAACGAACCTCGTGTGGCTTTTGCCAAATCCTGAATAACTACACCGGTCACTCCGCCGGTCCCTCCGCTTACGACAAAAGTACTGCCGGTTTGAAGGGTTACCGTCCCGGTGTCGACGGTTTCACATTCCTGTAGAGCGATCCCGTTCCGCAGGTCGTCTTCTCGACCGATCTCCGCCGTAACGGGATCTTGCAAGGTTTCTGAGATCAATGCCCCGGCAATATAATCGGGGGATGCTTGGTCGTTGAAATCAACGACTTTTACCAATTGATGAGGCCGTTCACGACGTAATGACTTCATAAATCCGGTGACAATCCCGTTGAGAGGGTTCTCACAATTCATTAGGCCGTTGAAACTGCCCAGGCGGGTGGCTCCGATAAGGAAGGCGGTATCCGGAAGGAGTGTCCCGATTGAATAGAGAGCCTCTTCCATTTCGGTAAGTGCTTCTTCCCAATCTCTTACGTGGTTCACTTCCCAAACCGGATCGGGATCAAGAGAAGGAAGGAAATAAAGTCCGTCCGGTTTTTCTTCCTTTCCCCATGTCGATAGATCCTCCCGAACTTTTGAGAGCGCAGTCAGGCGGGTTTGAGCTCCCGCCGCTTCCAATTTCTCGATTAAGGCTTCAGCGACTTTTCCATGATCCCCGACGATGATTATTTTGCTTCCCTGCAACCGGACCTCGGTTGGGAGGCACAAATCGATTCGCGGGAATAAAACCGGAACCGGAGCACGCCGGATCAGTGAAGACTTAGGAGCGGATGCTTCCGATTTCTCCGCTTCGGAAAAAACGGATTGGGTTTTGTCCGCGGTTTTTTCGGGGGCAGTCGCCACTTTTTCGGTAGCTTCCGACTGAACAGATAGGACGGGCGTTCCGAGGGAGTTTTGAACGAAATCAATCACCTTTGACAAAGTGTTGTAATTTGAAAGGTTCAGGTCCTCCTGTCGAGGAATGCCATAATTCGTTCGGATTGTTGCGAAAAGTTCCGCCTGCTTGACTGTATCAATGCCCAAATCGGCTTCCAAATCAAGGTCTAAATCCAACATTTCTGATGGATAGCCGGTTTTTTCACTGACAGTCGCCAATACGAATTGCTTGATATCATCCCGGTTCACAGCCGCGGCCGGCAACGATGATATAACCGCTTCCTTTCTGACGTCAGCTTGTTTTGTCTCTTCCCGAACAGGTTGTTCACTTTCTGCGACTGTCGATTCTTTTACGCTGAGGTTCTCTTTCACGAAATCAATTACTTTTGCCAGCGTATTGTATTCGGAAAGATTTAAATCTTCCTTCCTGGGTATTTCGTAGTGAGAACGGATCGCTGCGAAAAGTTCGGCTTGTTTTACCGTATCGATTCCCAAATCCGCCTCAAGATCCAAGTCCGGATCCAGCATTTCGACGGGGTATCCGGTTTTCTCACTGACGATCGAAAGGACATATGTTTTGATTTCCGATTCGTTCGAAACAGTTGATTCATTCGGAAGAACTGCCGATTGATTTTTCCCAAGCTGACTTCTTTCAGGTTTGGATACCGAGTCGGCCGGCGGGACCGCAATCGAAGCCGGAGCCTGAGCCGAAGCTTTGATGGGTTCCGCGGTTTCAAACGCAGCCCGAACAACAGGCGCATCACCGTATTTCCAGGTCGAACGAGCGGGCTCTCTGGCGGGAATTCCCTCGGACTTTATCCGTAATGTGCGCTTGACAACTTCCGATTCCGCCTGTTCGTATCCGCTGATATCGGACAGCCAGCGATGATACTTTTCCCGATCGATACGAGATCCGACACCGGGAATTTTATGAATCAGGCTCATCGCAACTTGGGAACCGAAACCGGCCCCTAATCTGAGCGCATATTGCGGGTTATATTCTCCGCCTTGAGATAAATTCAAATCACCCAATTCCGGATCCGGTTCAAAACCGTCTCGAATATTGGCGATCGGAGGAACTTTACCGGTTTCCAAGGCTTTCATGGCTACGACATCTTCGATTCCGGCACCCATGGCGTGACCGGTAAATCCCTTTGTATTGGCGATGATAATGCGATTTGCCTGATCTCCGAAGCAGGAGCGCAGCGCATGGATTTCCGAACTGGCACTGCCGCCTCTCGCTGGAGTATAAGTCTCATGAGACATAAACATCATTTGCGAAGCGATTTTCTCCCGTTGAATCCCATATCGTTTTTCGGCGGTGGAGAGTAGACGATCCATGACTTCGCTGATATGTTGCATATCCAGGCGTGTTCCATGATATGCACTGTTGGCAATGCAGGTAGCTAAGATTTCTCCGATTGCTCTGACACCCCGTTCCCGAGTTGCGTCTTCGCTTTCGACAACCATCGCAGCCGCTCCCATTCCGATAATCATGCCGTTTCGCCGTTTGTCAAACGGAATGGCAGCTAACCGTAAATTTCCCTCGGTTGTGGCGGCTCCGGTCGCGAACAGCCCTGTCCCGATCCACGGGAACAGAGCGGAAGACGTGACGTCATCGCCCGAAATGATGACTACCCGCCGGCAACGACCTGCGCGAATCCAATCTTCCGCGATTGCAACCGCCTGAGTGGTGGTCGCACAAGCGGCATTGATTTGAGTATTCGGGCCTCTGGCTCCGATCAATTCCGCAAACTGGGAATGGCCCATGGAAAGGACGCGAAATACGAAACGCCGATCAAAGTGATAATCATTTTCCTTTATTTGGGATTCCAGAGCGGTTATTTTCTCCTTTAATTCTTTTTGAAGCGGGTTATCGGTATTTGAATTCAACGAATTTGCCAAATCCGCAATTGAGCGAAGTTGCTCAAGCTGCTTTTCCAATATCTGATTTTGGTAGAAACGATCTGTTTCTTCAGCCATTCGATTGTAACCGGGGAATGCAGAACAGAAAATTACACCGGTTTCATCCCGCATGGATTCCGGTAAGGTCCAACGGTCCGGCAGAAAAGTTCCTTTGGTGGTCTGTTTATAATGTAAAACCAATGGAATTCCCGC
>JALHEL010000172.1 GCA_022837205.1 Leptolinea sp. | reverse complement strand
AGCTGGCTTAAAGGAATGTTATAGGATCGCAATCTTCCCCAATCCAATTTACCGAAAATCTGCCTCAATCCGTCTTCGGCATTCATGTAATGATTCCAAATCAATTCCTTCAGTTCTTCCCGATCCAAATCCTTTAATAAATCACCGGCCGTATAAACCAAATTAATGCGCGTAAATATCCGACTGGTTTTTCGATGAGTTTTGGCGTCGAAACCGATCCTTTGTCCCTGACTGATCGTCCGAAAGAGTTGAACCCATTGTTTGTCCGTCAGTTCAGCCGGTTGGTAGGTGCGTAAAGCGCTTTCCAAATCCGACTTCACCTGTCCCTGATTTCCGAACAGACGTTCCGCCCGGGTACGAAAAGCCTTCTGAACCGCATCCATAACCGCATTTTCGAAACCCTCCCAATCACCGATCTCGAATTTGGTTGTCGGAGGTTCATAATCACCGATCATCCGATTTCCAATCAATTGATTCAGACGTTGAATATAGCCCGCAAATAAAGCGATTTCAATTTGACTGCGCAATTCTCCGATGATATCGGCATCTCCTTCGGCTAATTTGCGCAGTTTGTCCGGTGAAAGCTTAAATCCGACTCTTGCAATATTTCCGGCTTCCGTCAACAGATCCTGCGGTCGAATCGGTTCGACCACTCGCCCTTCTTCTTTGGCTTCCTGTTGTTCTTTGAGCCTTTCTTTCAGCGAATCAACGAACAGCTCAAAATTAGCTGTTCGCTCCTCCAGTTGACTTTCATAACCGCTCTGAGAATTACGAATGAGCGTTTCCATCTGCTCCAAACCCACTTCATTTTCTCGCCGAAAAGCCTCCCGGCTTAATTCATCCAGCGCATTTAAAAGATTCTCTTTTTCCGGGGCGGACCCGACTTTTTCTTTTAAAGATTGAATCAGCAGAGATTGTGAGAAAGAGGGCAGATAATTCTCTTCAACCTCAATCGTCGGTTGAATGCTGTCCAAATAAAGCGCGAGTTTCCACTTTTCTTCATCCATTGCTTTATCCAGACGATTATCCAAATCTGTTTCAAGCATGGCATGCACATCTTCGCTTAAATCTTCTTTGACAAAAGCCTGATCCCGCTGTTCATAAATCCGCTTGCGCTGCGAGTTGAGTACATCATCATATTCCAATGTATGTTTCCGGGCATCAAAGTTAGCGCCTTCAACCCGTTCCTGGGATTGTTCGATCATCCTGGAAAAAAGGTTATTCTCAAGCGGAACATTCACATCCAATAAATTTACCCGTTTTAATACTCCTTCAAGCTGCTCTCCGCCAAAGAGACGGACAATCTCATCTTGCAGCGACAGGAAGAAGCGGGAAGAACCGGGGTCGCCCTGGCGGGCTGCCCGTCCTCTTAATTGGTTATCGATTCGACGAGATTCGTGTCTTTCGGAACCGATCACGTGTAACCCGCCCAAATCACGGACTTTCTCCATCTGGTCGATGTAATCGATATAGGCTTTAACCGATTCCTCGTATACTCCATATTCTTCGGGCGGAACTTTCAGAATCGCTTGATAACGTTCATCCAAGGTCATGTTATAGGGATCGATGCCCATTTTCGTCAAAACACGGTTGGTATCCCGAATGCGTTCTTCATCCAATTCTCCGCCCAGTTTAATATCGACACCGCGTCCGGCCATATTGGTGGCAATCGTGATGGCACCCAAGGCACCGGCTTTGGCAATG
This sequence comes from Leptolinea sp., assembly GCA_022837205.1. Classification (GTDB taxonomy): domain Bacteria; phylum Chloroflexota; class Anaerolineae; order Anaerolineales; family Anaerolineaceae; genus Flexilinea. Next base: position 2,872 of record JALHEL010000172.1, on the reverse strand, counting down.
ATCATTCCCTCTTCATCGTGTTTGCGGGCGTTCAATACTTGCGGATTCATACCGCTTTCGACAACCTCAATAAACCGATCGACATTCGATTCGTTCAACCCAAATTCTTCCATCAGAAGCGATCGGTTATCCGGATCATCGACATTCAGCGATACACCTAACTGTTTTGCCATCGGGCGTAAATCGCCGGCATTGATCTCTTGGATGGGTTTATTAAACGGAATAAATTCCTTAAGCGGCGATTCCAAAACCTCGATATTATTTTGTTTCATCCATGCCCGGCGCAGCATTAAAATCTGTACCAGTCGCCGCAAAGGTTCTTGTTTCAGTCGACTTGCCAAATATTCGGAATGTTCGACGGAAGCCGTACCGACCAATTGCGGCCGGCCGATTACATGATTTTTCAGAATCTCAATTGTGATCGCGCGGAACTTCGCCTCCTCACTCTGATAAATGACATCCGGATAATCCTTCCGCTTATAGTAAAGCGGAACATCCGGTGCGGCGGGGTCGGCATAATAGGTATATTTGTAACCTTCTTCGTCTTTCGCCTCGCGCTCGATCAGGTTACTGTTTTTCTGGCGAGCGGTATATTCAAGGTTGGTCGGGATCGGAATGACATCCAACAGATAAATTTTATAGAATTCTTCTTTTTCGGTCAGAGCCGTACCGGTCATGCCGGCGATCTTGTCATACATCCGGTAATAATTTTGCAGCGTGATGGTTGCATAGGTCATATTCTCCGGCTCGACCTTTACCCCTTCTTTCGCTTCAATCGCCTGATGCAAACCGTTGGACCAACGTCGCCCCGGCATTAAACGACCGGTGGAGCTGTCGATGATGATCACTTTCCCCGACTGGACAAGGTATTCTTTATTCCGGTGATAGAGAAATTCAGCCGCCAAAGCCTGATTCAGATAACCCATCATCCGTTCCTGTTCAATCGTCACTTCTTCCGGCCGGCTCGGATCCCTTAATACCATCCCCAACAACTCTTCGACATGATCCATCCCGTTATCGTTCAGATAAACGTTATGATCCCGTTCGCTGACCTCATACTCATCCGGTGACAATTGCTTGACCACTTTTGCCATTTGGTAATAAGCATCCACATCATCCGAAGCCGGACCGGAGATAATTAACGGCGTTCGGGCTTCGTCAATCAACACATTATCCACTTCATCGATCACCGCATAAGAGTGACCGCGTTGTACCCGATCTTCCAGCTTCATTACCATGTTATCCCGCAGGTAATCGAAACCGAACTCGCTGTTTGTGCCATAGGTAACATCGGCATCATAAGCTTCTTTTCGCGGAACCAATCGCAAATGATCCTGATCCTCATGAGGCGACTCGATACTGTAATCGACCAGGAAGGCTTTCCTGCCGTTATCCGTCCGCGCTGCCATCTGCAGCACGCCCACCGTCAACCCAAGCGCCTGATAAATACGCCCCATCCAACGGGCATCTCGTCTGGCAAGGTAATCATTCACTGTAACCAGATGAACACCTTTCCCCGCCAATGCGTTCAGATAAACCGGAAGAGTGGCTACCAACGTTTTTCCTTCACCGGTCTTCATCTCGGCGATATTTCGCTTATGCAAAGCAATGCCGCCGATCAACTGCACATCATAGGGGCGCTGCCCCAAAACTCGTTTGCTGGCTTCCCTGACAGTGGCAAATGCTTCCGTCAGAATATCATCCAGTGTTTCTCCGTTTGCCAATCGATCTTTAAATTCATCTGTTTTGGCACGCAATGCCTCATCGCTCAGTTTTTCATAATCCGGTTCGAGACGATTAATTTCCGAGACAATCGCGGTATATTCTTCCAATTTTTTCTGGATCGGATCCAATCCGAGCGCTGTTTTTAACTTCGTAAACATAAATCTCCCACATCGGGTGAACAAATCACCCGCTTTCCTCAAAATTCTGCGTTAATCTTACCACTTGAAGCAAATCAAACAACAAAGGCTTTGTCTCAAAGAGCATCAAAACTACTTCGGACAAAGTCAATTTTTTCTGCCAATTGCCATATTCAATCGAAACAGTCAATAAGTCCCAAAAATGATTTCATCCGGCGTATTAAATCGGTTCTTTTCTGCTCTTATGAAATCATTCTTTCCGGATATCACACTTTCAAATCAAAACCTTGATCCCTGACCACCTGAAGGATTTTTGCTCGTTTCTCCGACGGATTCTGCAATTTCTTAATGACTTGCAAAGTGAAGCTGTCCACCCGTCGATTGGCTTCCCGTAAATCATAATAAGTCTGCATCTCTTCGTCATATTCCCGAACGGCTTCTTTATAATCTGCCAGAATTTTGTATTCATTTTCGAAAACTCTTAAATCAAGCGGCAGGCGTGGTTTTAATTGTGGATTCTGGTTCGGCCATCCGAATCCGACACCCAATACCGGGAAAGTCAACTTCGGCAGCTTCAGTACCTGAATCGTTGCGGCCGAATCATTCAAGATACTGCCCAGAAAAACAGCGCCCATTCCGAGAGACTCAATCGCATTCGTCGCATTTTGTGCCATTAAACAAGCATCTGTCCAACCTTGAAAGAAGCGATCCATATCTCGTTCGGATTCAAATTGATAACCGTTGTCTTCTGCGATCCGTGCATTTCGATAGACATCAACGATGAAAATAATCAATTCGGGGAATCTCGCGACATATGGTTGTTGACATATTTCGGATAATGCCTGTTTTTTCGCCATATCCGTCACTCTTATCATAGCGGCTGATTGCATACCGGTACTGGTAGCTGTATGGTTGGCAGCTTCCAAAACGAGCTTTAAGTCCTCCGGCTTCACCGGTTCGTCAGTAAATTCGCGAATGGAGCGATGGTTCAATTGATGGGTAATTGTTTG
>JALHEL010000171.1 GCA_022837205.1 Leptolinea sp. | reverse complement strand
CTGAAAGCCATTCTTCGCACTCCATCCCACAACCGCGAAGAACAGAGGGTTTTTGATGAATCTGTTGCCCTGTTGGAAAGAATCGGTCTGAAGGAAATGATGTATGAACCGACCGGAAAACTTCCGTTCGGTATTCAACGAAAATTGGAAGTCGCTCGTGCATTATGTGCAAATCCGAGTTTACTTTTGCTGGATGAACCGGTAGCCGGATTAAATGTCGAAGAAACAAATGATATGATGAATTTTGTTGATCAACTGAGAAACGAATTCGGTATAACCATTCTTTTGATCGAACATACAATGAGAGTCGTTATGTCCCTTTGCCCTAAAATAATTGTTATTGATCATGGCGAGACGATTGCGGTTGGCATCCCTGATGAAATTCGTAATAATAAAAGAGTAATCGAAGCATACCTGGGGGTGGATGAACAATGATACAAATTGAAGAATTAAATGTACGGTACGGTGGCATTCATGCTTTAAAGGGAATTTCTTTTGAAGTTCCGGATAATTCAATTGTCACCCTTCTTGGCGCAAATGGCGCCGGAAAAACATCCACACTCAGATCCATTTGTGGCTTGGTAAAGCCACAATCCGGCCATATTTATTACGGAGAAGATAAGAAGGATTTAACAAAAATGGAAGCAGCTGCTATTGTCCGCGCCGGAATCTCGATGATACCGGAAGGAAGGCGCGTTTTTACCGGGTTGACAGTAGAAGAAAACCTCCAAATGGGAGCTTGGAATCGAAATGACAAAGACGGAATACAAGAGGACATCGATGTTATCTTTCATTTGTTCCCGGTTTTAAAGGATCGCTTTCATCAAAAAGCACTCACGCTCTCCGGCGGAGAACAGCAAATGCTATCCGTCAGTCGCGCATTAATGTCTCGTCCCAAGCTCCTTCTGATGGACGAACCTTCTTTGGGATTGGCTCCTTTGCTCGTTTCACAGTTATTTAAAACCATTTTGGAAATTCATAAGAGCCAAAATATGACTATTCTTTTGGTTGAACAAAATATGCGAGCGGCTTTAAAAATAGCGGATTATGGGTATGTATTGGAAACGGGAGAAATAGTCTTTCAAGGAACACCGGAGGAACTTTCTGATAATGAGAAAGTTCAGGAAGCATATATCGGATAAATAACGCATTTAATTATCCGATCGCAGTAGGAGTGCCATATGTTTGATGTCCATAAAGCAGCCCGGAGTACCATCCGGGCTGTTCATGAATATGTTCCGAATAAACCTCCCGATTCTATCATGAAAGAAATGGGAATCGAGCATTTTGTCGACTTGGCTACCAATGAAAACCCTTACGGGATTTCACCGTTGGCATATAAAGCGATTCTTCGAGAATCAAAATCATCTTTAAATCATTATCCCGAAAGTACCTGCTTTGAACTTCGGAAAAAGCTTTCGGAAATCCACTGCTTATCTCCGGATTGTTTTATCGTGGACAACGGTCTGGATTCGATCATAAGATTGATCGGATTGACTTTCCTGGATGCAGGCGATGAAATTATTATCGGGAGTTCAACTTTTTCCGCGTATGAGACAACCGCCAAAATAATGGGTGCCAAAGTCAATAAAATTCCGCTGACGGAAGATTATCGTTTGAATATTGATCTGATGATTTCAGCTTGCAACCGGAACACAAAAGCAATTTTTATCTGTAATCCTAATAATCCGACCGGCACAATTATTACAAAATCGGAATTTATAAAATTGATGGAAAAGATTTCGCCAAGTATTCTTGTTATTTCTGACGAAGCGTTTTATGAATTCTCTGACAGTCCTGATTATCCGCAGACGATTCCTTTTCTTTCCGAATATCCAAATCTGATCATTCTGCGAAGTTTCTCAAAAACAATGGGGTTAGCCGGGTTACGGATCGGCTACGCAATCTCTTCAGAAGAGATCATTCGGATGATGATGCGGGTTAGAGAACCCTTCCCCGTTAATCGATTGGCACAGGTTGCTGCAATGGCGACGTTAGATGACAAAGATTTTATTCAACAAACTTTGGAGATCAATCGAGACAGCCGGGTGAAAATGGCCAAAGCAATGCAACTATTAAGGTTGAAGTGCATCCCCGGTCAAACAAATTTTATTTTTGTCGACTTGGGCCAACCGGTAGAACCTATATGGAACGCGCTATTCTCAAAGGGAATAATTGTCAGAAGATTAGACGGAATGAACTTACCGACAGGTATTCGAATTTGCTTGGGAAAGCAAAAAGATTTACAGTTCGCGTTGAATGGATTAGCCGAAATTTTAGGGATGCTGGCACCGCTTATTTTTGATCTTTGAACCATAAAGTTTCTTAAACTTAAGAGAAGAAATCCATGCTTAATTCCACATGGATTTCTTTTTACGATATCGGCTTCTTTTAGATTTGTATTATGATTTGAAACACGCTACACGCTTTATTCCCATTTTAAATATTCAGGCACTACAGGTCCGTCCCCATTCGGTTCGCTCTTAATGAGTTCAAGAATAGCATTCTTCGTGCCTTCCACCAACTTATCCTGATCGGGAGGAGCTGTCCGTACCATCTGAGCCGTGGGGCTTGTCTTGAACCATACATCTTTCAGACCTTGCCAATCTCCGACATACTCCCATTTTTCTTCCGGCAGTTTATTTCCCCAAGTATGAGTTTCAGAATCATCACCTTCGGTTGCGGGTTCCCCTGGAGCATAGACTTCCATCGTATATGCGTGAATGCCCAATCTGCCGTATGCCCAATCAATCATCTCTGAATCCGTCTGATAATCATGAGCGGATTGCTTCTCATAAGCGGGTCGTCCGGTCACATCTTCGTAAGCGGCAATCATTTTTTGAGCGACGCCTTTGAAAAAGTCATTATCTTTTGTCGGTTCCTGAGTATAGCACCAAGGATAAAGGACACTTTGTTCGCCGGTATGTAAAGAAAGAACGGCATAAACCGGATGATAAATCATAAAATTCTGTACGGCTTGGACTTCCGGTTCACTGGCGGCATCGGGCCCCGCCCTCTTATATATATCTTCCCCGAGAATCGGATCCGTATCTACATCTAAGTAATTCCACATATAGTCAAAAGTTCGATTCAGATCGATACCGCTGTTCTTGGGATCATCTCCGGGTATGCCATTCTTATCCCAATCGGGACTTTCCATACCCACATAAACTCGATCTTCAACTTTTGAATCCTGAGCGCCGGTATAAATTTCTGAAATAAAGCCGTCGCCGTTGGTATCTGTATAAGGATCGCTGAACACTTTTCCGTCACCGTTTGCATCCCTCGGGCGCAAATTTTGCCGGGTATTATAGATTGCCGAAGCGGCGTATCCATCCGGATTCATTACCGGCGTTACATAAATAATATATTTATCCAAAATATCTTTCACAGCGGCATCTTCTGAATTCGTCACAAGCCACCATGCAAAGTACATTGCTGAGATCGCACCTTCATTTTCACCGCCATGAATATTCCCGACGATATAAATTCCGGTCTTTGGTTCTGTGCCGGTGCCCGTAATTTCAGCCGTCCATAATTGTCGCTCGCGCCAACTGTGACCGATCGTATATACTTTTACAATATCCGGATAATTTTCAGCCAATGCGTGCAGCGTCTGCCCATAAAAATCAACATCATGGTAAACGGTCCAATCAATATCATCTAAACCGGCCGCTGCGAATCCCGGAGTATAAAGCGTCATAAGCAATAACAATACGATAATAACAAAAAGGTTTTTCTTGTTAAACATAAAATTCTCCTGATCTAATAAACGAACAAAAAGTTCCTCTGAAGCCGATATATTCATTATAGATTGTGCGAAAATTAGCAATTAGTAATTTTCGTAATGAAAAAATAGTATAAATGTCATTCTTAATTATTATCTATAATTATTATTCTATTATTTAATAAAATAAGAGGCTGATCATCAATTTGTCAGCCTCTTATTTTATGAATTCTTCGATTTAATCGATTTTTATTCCTTTACAGGCACACATTATTTTTTCGTAGGTAATCGGCATTTTATTTAGATTAAGATCTGTTCCGATTGCATCGCGAATAGCATTAATGACCGCCGGAGCAATAGAATTATCAGACGGTTCACCCACTCCTTTCGCTCCGTAAGGACCAAATCCGCCACCACTTTCGAGAATAATCGTTTCGATATCCGGGATATCAACCGATGTCGGAATAATGTAGGTAGAAAAGTTATTCGCCTTGGTAATTCCGTTCCGCCATTGCAAATCCTCGTGCGTCGCCCATAAAGAATGATAAACAGCACCGCCTTCCACCTGACCTTCACAAGAGTTCTTATTTACCATCTTTCCGGCATCGATTCCCGCAATAATTCTTAGTATTTCGAATACACCGGTTTCTTCATCGACGGCAACTTCTACACCATGGCAGGTGTAAGTCAAATCCGGCAAAACTTCGCCCTTTATGTCTTTCAAATTCGGAACATCCGTAAAAGGAGCATTGAACTGTTCGATCGTTTCCAACATTCCACCGTTGTTACTTAAACTATTGACAACCGTTACAAAGGGAACATTAACAGTCGGATTATTGACAAGATATACTTT
>JALHEL010000170.1 GCA_022837205.1 Leptolinea sp. | reverse complement strand
TACAGAGAAACTAAAATTAGTTCACTGATTTAATAATCAGCATAATGATGTGTGAGACGAGCATATCTTGATCATTTTGCGTTTCCCTTAAAAGAACAGAGCGCACCTCGCTACTGGGTACAATTCCTCTGTATCCACTTACATCAACTTCCATTGTGTTGTATGAGCTAGTCGGGTCTGATAGTCCACTAACATAATATATAGCATTTTCTACCAGTGCGTTATAAAAACTCCTGGATGTTTCTTGAATTGATCCACGGATTCCATAATTTGCGCGTTCCTCCAAACTTGACCCTTCTGCATATAAGCGACATTGCCCTACATGAATAATAATTTTTTTAGCCAAGAGTGGATTGCCAGCTTCATCTGTTTCTATTTGGTAAAGATTTAAAGTAGATTCCATCATGGCATTTTTACCGCTTAGATAGAACTGACCCAGGTCTTTGTCAAGCATGATCATGGGGGTTATGACAACACCAAGTGACATTTTCCTTTCTGGTTCTGTTAGACCATTTTCTCCAACCTTAGTTTTTGGCCAATTAATTCGAGGATCGCGGAGTTCAGAAACTCTCATATCCCAATCCATCTCTGCCGAACCAGGAATAGTGACAATTTCTCCTTTATTCTCGAACTGCAAATTACCCTCGCTGTCCTTGCCGACAATCGGCACGAACATTTCGATGGTTTCATTCATATCCGGGTGGCCATCGTAATTCATCATCATGTAGTTGTCGGGGCTAATGTAGGCTTCATTGTTGTAGATAATCGGATTTATCCCTCTTTTCTCATTTTTCTTTTCTGCCAGTTTGGCGCTGAATTCAACAAATTCCTCTTGGGTTAGATTACTAATGTCAAGGTTTTCCCCTGCCTCATATTTAGCCAGCGCTGCCTCAACTGGACTCAATTCAAGTACGACTTCGGCGGGTTCAACCGGCATTTCCTGTCCGCCGGTAGCCGGTACCTCAGGTGCTTCGGTCGTGATCGGATTGATTTGCCCTGGGTCAATGTCGGTACGATTGATAGCTGAACACGCAGAGAGAGCCATACTTAAGATGACAGCAGCTGATGAGAGTTTATAAACTCTATCCGGCAGTTTCTTGAGCAGCCAAACAAGCATAGTCCTGATTGGCCCAAGTGCTACTTCGAGGGGTGCTTCTTGGGCTGCTAGCTTGACCTCTTGCTGAATTTGTTGGGTGCTTAGCGCTTGTCCTTTATCCTGGATATCAATTTGCTTGATTACTCCATGACCTAAACTAGCCTGTTTGGCTTTGATAGCAGCTAAGACTTTTTCTGCTTCCGCTCGATTCAACTCTTTGCTTAGTTGTCGGCCAATGGTAGGTTCTTTCCGTATCGAAGTATCTTTGGAATTTTTTAGTTGTTCGTCTCTACAATGAATAGTTTCCTGATGAACTAACAGGGCATCTTTGGCCCAGTTCATTGCGTCCAATTTACCAATTTGGTAATCACCAAAGAATCTCTCTTTTCCCCCCATTTCGATCTTTCTTTTGGTTAGACGTAACCAAACTCACGTAAGCGCCAATACTAATTCTCATCAGGATTTTTCATTATAGCACGAGTGCTCCGAAAGCGGAGCATATTATCGCGGTTCGAAAAATAGAATGTGAGGATATGAAAAATGTGGTTGGAAACAAAGTGAGAGAGGTAAGGCGTAATTACAAGCCCGCTTTGTCACAAAAGGAGCTGGCTGCTAGATTGGAAACTAATGGTTGGAAAATAAGTCGTGGAACTTTATCAAAAATAGAAGCCGGGATCAGACAAGTTACCGATTTTGAATTAATTGCCCTGGCTGAAGTTCTGAAAGTTTCCCCTGAATCATTACTGGATGTTAACGCCTACAATAAATATTTCAAAGATAAGTAATAGAGCAAAGTGCAGGAAGCAAGGCTATTTTGGCTAAGCGGCCCCCCATGACTGCGTACAAAAAGACGGAAATTGCGCTCTTAGGAGGTCACATTAGATACCGTAGAAGTTTTACAATCAATCTAAATATATATAATAAATTAAATGAAATTATTTATTTCTAATCTATAATTTTTTAATGCGCAAGGGCATCACACACCTTAAGCAAAGAAGAGCTTATCTCCCTAAAAGAGCTGCTAGGTAAGATGGATTTGTAATTTCTTTATGCTCTTTTAGTTCTTTATGAAATAATGCTTTTGCAATTAAGGGCATAAAGGAAAGAATAATATTTTGTTATGGTTAATTTATTTTCCGAGAATGAATTTTCGAATTTAAAAATAAGAAATCTTAATGGCTTACAAATCTTTATCGTTGATGAACATCAATTCGTGCTCCCAATTTGGGCAAATTTCTCAATTTCAAATGATACTAAATATTCACTCGTGACCTTCGATTTTCATACTGATACAAGAAAAGCCTTAAACAAATATGCACATTCGCAACTATCAGGAACCATATATAACTATAGAAACGTCGAAAAATTTCAAGAAAAATATCTTGAAGGAATAAATCGCAAAGATTTAAAAACTATTTGCGGGTTAACAAATAAGCTAGCAAACGATGAGCATATTCAAGCTGCTATGTATTTCGGATATATTTATGATCCACACGTCATAACTGTTGATCAAACACATAATGATAATGACATAAATTATCACATAACAAATAATTTTTATAGCCTCGCTCCGAGTCAACTAGTTAATAACCCTTATGAGGGGCAGTATAAACACTTATTGAAGTATAGGTTAAATAGACTTGAAGATGATTATATTAAGGATACAGGGTTTGAAATTCCTCTTGATCCATTCATTCTAGATTTTGATCTCGATTATTTTCCAACTAGGGAAGCTCTTAACCCTCAAAAAAATAGCATTATTAAGGAATTAGTTACTAAAGCCCAAGTAATTTCTGTAGCAAGGGAAAAACCCTTCTTTGAAGAGAATTGTGAGCAGAAAGGTTTTTCAGCACAAGAAGCAGAATTATTGCTTATAGAGTTAATCGAAACACTTCTGAATGATGGTCATAATAATTGATATGATATTAATCTAGATTTAATAAAGAAAACCATCGTTAGTTTGATAGCAAATTTCTTTATGGATTTCCATGTCGCACAATCTTTCATTTTACGACCTAGTTTCCTGACTAAGCGCAAATTCAACATTCAATAATCTGATATGTCCAGGCGTGGTTCTTAGACACCGGAGTCCTATAATAATATCCATCATGCCTATTTTTTAGGCCATGTTTATTCGGGGTTGTCAACGCCTTAGTAATCATCCATTCAATATCCGCAAAATCTTATCCGCTCGATAAATTCGATCCCGCGCTCTGCCGGTCACTTCCTGAATAATACCCAGAGACTCCAGTTTTTGGAAATAACCCTGTATGGTGGCAAAACTGCCCAAACCGCTGGATTCCTGCGCCTGCTTGATTGAACTGATCGGGGTGCTGATGAAATAATCAACCATTTTCGCGAGATTTCTTCTGCTGCGATCCTGATTGAATAATCCCTGATATTCAAGCCGCAGCCGCTGCAAAGCCTGAATACTCTCGATCGCGTCCTCGGCTTGCTCATGGACACCATCCAGGAAAAAAAGCAGCCATTCCTCCCACTTTCCCTTCTGCGAAACCGCCAGTAAGCGGTCATAGTATTCTGTGCGGTTTTTCTCGATAAAGGAGCTCAAATACAGCAAAGGCTGTGAGAGAAGTTCCCAGGCGACAAGCAGGAAGGTAATCAAGAGCCGGCCGATTCTGCCATTGCCATCCAGGAACGGGTGTATCGCCTCGAATTGATAGTGAATCAACCCGACTTTGATCAGTGCCGGTATATCCGATTCCCGATGAATGAATTTCTCTAATTCACTCAAGCAGACATGCATTTCATCAACCGGTGGCGGGACATATCGGGCTTCTGCCAGAGTCGCTCCCAGACGGCCGATCCAGTTTTGACTCCTACGAACCTCACCAGGCGTCCAGGTCTCCCCCCGTACGCCTTTCATCAAGATTCCATGAATCTCGCGTATCAGGCGAACGCTCATGGGAAGCGCGGCCTGTCGCTGCAAGCCATAGTCGAGAGCTAAGACATAATTGTGCACCTCTCGCCGATCTTCGACTTCTCCAAACAAATCCAATTGCTGCGCCTCATAGGTCAGCAGCTGCTCGAATGTCGTCCGGGTTCCTTCTATTTGAGAAGAAAGAACCGCTTCTTTGCGGATAAATGGGCGTATGACGATATGCGGGAGGGGAAAATTCTTTCCCACTTCTTCCAGCCGGGCTATACTCCGCTCCGCCGCAGCCAGTTTATTGATCAGTTGGGTAGACCAATTCAATTGCGGCGGCAGCGGATCGGGGATGAAGGCGTCATATCCTTCCAGGGTTCTGATGATCTTACCGGGTGCGTTCGTGTTGAAATCGGTTGTTTTCATATGATATGAAATAACAAAAGTTTGTTATTTCACATTATATACATAACCTGAAATAAGGGCAATGCGTTATTTCAAGTTTGCACTATCAAGAACTGCGGAATTATATTAGCTCACTTTCCTGGCTTTTTATCGGCAAAGTTTCGGCGGTTTATCGGCTATGACGATACAATGTGCCTATTCCTTGGTAAATCACTGTTATTTCTTA
>JALHEL010000169.1:11637-12980 GCA_022837205.1 Leptolinea sp. | reverse complement strand
TGGTGTTGGATTTTTTATTTAAAACGAACACCGGAAAGCGTTTTTTCGATTCGGTGGCAAAATCTAGAACTTGGTTTTCTTCTGGATAATATTTCATGGCCTTACATGGCGGCATCAGCCACAATGCTTTTTTTTATGATGGCTTCCGCTCCTTCCCGCTTGAATCCGGACAGTTCGTCAAATGATTGGGGATTTTTTCTCCTGATTACCGCAATCGTTATGGCTACAGTCGCTTCCGATTCCGGTTGGTCGATGGTTTTCGGTTGGTTCCTTTTTGATTTGCTGACGGTCGGTATCCAATTTTTCTCTCATCAGAAAATCTACCCTTTCGAATCCCTGGAAAAAATATTATTTATCCGTATCTTCAGCATTTTTTTAGCCGCAGTGGCGATAGCGATCGGGAATTCGATTGAATTGAATCCCGCGCAATCCTTTTTTATTTATCCGTATCTTCAGCATTTTTTTAGCCGCAGTGGCGATAGCGATCGGGAATTCGATTGAATTGAATCCCGCGCAATCCTTTTTGGAAGGGCAACGCGAAACGATTCTCCTCATCGCCTGCGCGATGCGAGCCGGCTTATTCCCTTTTTTCGAACCGTTTCAAAATGAAAACGAAACGAGAAAGGGACTGAACACATTTGTTGAACTGTCATCCGTCGCTTTGGTGTTACCTGCCTTTATTCGGATCGATTCTTCCGCCATGGGTAATGACGCCTACGGCTTTTTTATGTTTTTTTCAACCTTATCCGTTATTTGCGGCGGGCTCGGAATGATTTTTTCAAACAAAAACGCATCCGAACGCCGTTATTTTGTTTTGACCCTTACCGGTTTATCTTTTATTTCCGCATTGCGATTCCAACCGACCGCATCCGTCGTATGGGGAATATCTTTATCGATCCTTACCGCACCTTTGTTCCTCTATGATATCAGGAGCCGGTTGTTGAATGTCGTTCAGGTAATTTCCGGCTTGTTTCTCTCAGGAATTCCGCGGACGCCGGCAGCCTCCGGTTGGCGGGGATTGGTGCTCATTCCACCGTCATTTTTCGACTTTTTCCTGATGATCTCTTTCGCCTGCCTGCTTACGAAGTTCTTTTCGGATTTAACGGTTCAAAATCCCGCTCACCCCGCTCTGCAAGATCGCCGGATGAATGCCATTTATCCTTTCGGCTTTATGGTTTCCGTGATCGCCTACGGAGTGATCGCTGCCTTGAGTTGGAATTTTTATTCGGATAACGAAATGATCCCGGCATCGATTATTACGCTGATCATCGCTTTCATCATCGGATTTCGATCCGTCTGGCTAAGATTTTTCACTCAGATGAATACCTTCTTCAGCTGGTTTC
>JALHEL010000169.1:0-11617 GCA_022837205.1 Leptolinea sp. | reverse complement strand
TTTTTTTTATGATTTGGAAAATTTTCTTATGGATCATTCAATTTCGGTGGTTGGAAGCTCCCATCAGATGGATCATAACCGGTTTATCCGCCATTATCGATTTCATTTCGGGAATTTTTGAAGCTCCGGGCGGCATTCTTTGGAAGTTCCTGATTCTGATTATCGTATTATTTCTGGTTATCGGTATTTAAGGAACAGAATGCGTGGTCTTTTCTTTACCTCAATTATCGGCGGCGCGTTGATCATCCTCGGTGCTCTCATCATTTTTATCCGATTGAATCAGCCGGACAGCCGAATCAGTCTGATCGCTTATATTCTCGAGTCTGTCGGAATCGTTCTGCTGTTGGTTCGAATTTTTTCTCCTCAGATCCTGATTTCCGTCTTCCTCACCGGCACGATGGGAGCCGCCATACTGGGAACCGATCAGGTTGCCCTTCATATCCCTCTGAAACCGGATAAAGTCAATCCGCAGGGAATTTTCAGGCTTCTCCTCGGTTTCATTCTTGCCGTTTTGATCCTCTCGATCGAATCCGAAATAGCGGTTTGGATACCGGTGCCGGACTCGATCTTATTCTGTTCCTTGTTTCTGATATTAATGGGGCTAACCACCTTCAGCCTCAGCTCCCGCTTGATGTACCGTTTCTTGGGAATTCTGAATATTTTCAGCGGCTTTCAACTGGTTTATATGCTTTTGGAAGAATCCGTTCTCGTTTTTGGGTTTATGATTGCCATCGACTTGCTGATCGCCCTATTGGGGGCTTATTTTATGAGTGGCTCACAAAATGACGAATACCCGACCTGATTTTGACAGGAAAGCTTAAAAATGAATGCACCTCTCCTTTGGTTTATTATCCCCTTTTTCTTCGGAGCTTTTCTGCTGCTATTTTCGGAAAGCAAAAGATTATCGATTATTCTTGCCTCAATTGTCTGTCTTTTTCTGATTGCGATTTCCGCAACGGTTCCGATCAACAGCATGGTGATTATCGGAAAAAATTCGATCATCTTTACCGATTCAATGGAAATACTCGGAAGAACATTATCGCTTGAGAGAGCGGCGCAGCCCCTTCTCGCTTTCTTTTATTCATATGCATTCATCTGGATTCTTTTTTCCGCTGCCGTTCGGGTTCATCGTTTTTTTGTACCGCTGGTTTTGATGGAAACCGCTTTGGTAATCGGTGTGACGGCCGTTTCCCCTTTCATCTACGGTGCTTTTTTTGTCCAACTGGCAGTCTTGATCGCTTTACCGATTTTTTGGAGTGAGAAAATGAAATCCGGCGAGGGAATTATTCGCTTCTTGCTCTATCAAACCTTGGGATTGATTTTTTTGGCGATCGGAGGCTGGCTGGCTTCCGCAGTGGAACTCAACCCTTCCGATCAATATATCTTGAAAAGAACAATGGTCGTCCTTCTGGTCGGTTTTATTTTTTGGTTGGCGATTTTTCCGTTTCACAGTTGGATCGCAATACTCATGGACGAAAGCTGCCCTTACCTCTCGGGTTTTGTGATTAATATTTTACAATTTTCCAGTTTTCTGATCCTGCTGTATTTTCTTAAATCCTATTTGTGGCTGCGAACCTATGATCCGCTTTTTATCGGATTGAGAATGATCGGCGCGATCATGTTAATCATCGGCAGTCTCTGGGCTGTTTTTCAAAAATCGGTTCAACGGCTCCAGGCTTTTTTAATTGTGGCTGAAAACGGGATTGCCTTGTTTTTATTGGGACTCCATACAACCCAATCCTTTTCGGTTTTTATTTCGTTACTGTTTATTCGGATGATCGCATCTTTCTTCTGGGCACTCGCCGTCAAATCCCTGCCGGAAAATTTTGACTTCGGATTGAATTCCCTGCAGGGGCTTTATCGTTCCGATCCGTTCATCAGTTTGACACTCATCGTCAGTTATTTTTCAACCGTCGGGTTACCGTTTCTGCCCGGTTTTCCTTATCAAGCGACATTCCTTCAGCTTGCTTTTTCAGAATCGTCATCCATGGGAACGGTTCTTTCGATCGGATATTGGCTGCTGATTGCGGCGGGATTTCGTTTGACAGTGACGTTGCTCCACCCGGCTGAGGAAGCTGCCGGGAAAGCGGAAACCGCAAATCAGCGAGCTTTATTGATCATCGGAATCGCCGCACTTTTTTTGATTACTTTTTTCCCTGAACCCTTCAATCGGTTTATTGCTCAGATTCAATCTCAATTTACACTGATCAGCGGCGGGTAATGATGTCCTTTCCGGAAATAGTATAATAAAACCAGTCAGGAGCGAATGAATTATGGCAAAAACTTGGAACGGCGGACCACTCAATGAAGGATTTGTTGATCTCGACCAGCTTGTCAAACGGCTTGAATGGCTTGACAATGAGCGGAGAAACGACAAAAACCGAATTCTCGCCATAGAAGAGCGCCTGACAGACGTTGTCAGTGAAAACGTTTTGCTTAAAAATCAGATCAAAGACCTGGAAGAAGAAATTCAGAGATATGCGAATGTTCAGGCAAAAATTGAGCAGAATGAATCGTTGATTGCGCAATTGCGGATTGATGCTTTCAGAGCGATCGAAGAAAAAGATAAAGCTCACAGCGAAAGAGAAAAAGAAATCGATGCCGCTCGCCGTAACGGAATCGATTCCATTAACCGCACTCTGGCCGACCTGCGTAAATCGATTGAGCCTCTTCAAGATATCCGAAAAACATTGCTTTCGCGAAACGAGGATTCCATTCGGTTGGGCAGGATGATTGAAGAATTGCAAGCCAAGATCGATGCGGTTGCCATGGATAAAGACGAATATGCCAGATTCCAAAAATCCGTGGAGGAAAACAGAAGGCAAGACGCCAAACGGGTAACTGACATTCAAGCCGAGGTCACCGCTTACCGAAAACGAATCGAGGATATGAGAAGCAAATTCGATTTGGTAAGTGAAGGTTTGCGGAAAGTAGAACAGCGGATGAGCGAATTATTGGCGGCGGAAAATGAACGAAAGCAATCCGTCACTGATTTTATGGAAAAACAATCGTTAGCCAACCTGGAATATGAAAAGACCTGGCAGCAATGGAAAACCGCCTTTGATGATATTGTTGCCAAAGCCGCCGGATTGGATACTCAAATTGAGACATTGGAGAATTTACAGCGTTCCGTGAAACGCTCGCAGGATACGTTGGACGAGGTTACTCAACGTTTTGATCGGCGCACCAACGAGCTGGTTGAAATGCAACGCCTCATGGAAGAAAAACTGCGTCAGGAGTGGGCGAATTTCAAGGCGGATAATCAAAAGCGCTGGACCAATTATTCCTTAGGGCAAGAAGAAATACAGGCGGAATATCGACGGAATATCGAAGCCCTTCAAGCCAGAATGCAGGCTATCGAAGATGCCAGCGCCTCAGCTTTGGACGACGTTAATTTAAGAGATGAACTTTATATTTCGCAATTACAGGACTTGTTTACAATGGTACGTGGCTGGCTTGAGAAAATGGGTAAGGCAAGCTGATCACAACTTTAATATTTTATGATTAAGGAGAATCCTTCATGAGTCAAATCACAGTGATAGGAACGGGCTATGTCGGCTTGGTTACGGGAGCATGCTTTTCCGATTTGGGAAATAATGTCATTTGTTTGGATATTGATGAGAAGCGAATTTCGGATCTCAATCATGGCATTATGCCCATCTTCGAACCGGGATTGGAAGAAATCGTCGAACGTTCACATAAAGCCGGTCGATTGCAATTCACGGTAAATTATCCACAACATGGATCATCCCATCATTATTGTGGATAAATCAACCGTTCCCGTCGGCACGGGAGATTGGGTAGCGGACATTATTCAAAAATACCGTGACGGTCATATGCCGAAATTTCAAGTTGTATCCAATCCGGAGTTCCTCCGTGAAGGGTCTGCCGTTGCCGATTTTATGCATCCGGAACGGATCGTTTTGGGCTCCAATGATACCGAAGCCTGTGATCGGGTCGCCGAATTGTATGCACCGCTGCGGGCTCCGATGCTGGTTACGGATATCCGGACGGCCGAAATGATTAAATATGCCTCGAATGCCTTTTTGGCAACCAAAATCTCTTTTATCAACGAGATTGCGAATATTTGCGAGAGTGTCGGTGCCAATGTGATCGACGTAGCCAGAGGCATGGGGTTGGATAACCGCATCGGGTCGAAATTCTTAAACGCAGGAATCGGTTGGGGAGGAAGTTGCTTCCCGAAGGATGTAAAGGCGCTTGCCCATATCGCCGTGGAATACGGGACACAGCCCCAGCTGTTGCAAGCTGTGATCGATATCAATCAAACGCAGCGCCGGCGGGTCATTGAAAAGCTGAATCGGATGCTAAACGGATTGGAAGGAAAGGAAATCGGTATTTTGGGCTTGGCGTTTAAGCCGGATACCGATGATATGCGCGAAAGCCCCGCGGCGGATATCATCCGATATCTGACGAATGAAAAAGCAATCATCCGTGCCTATGACCCCGAAGCGATGGAGCAGGCAAAGAAGATTCTGCCGAAAGAAGTGGTCCTCTGCGATAACCCTTATCAAGTGGTTGAAAACGCGGATGCCCTTCTTCTGGCGACCGAATGGAATGAATTCAAACAATTGGATTTTAAAAAAATACATGACCTGATGCGCGAAAAGAACATTTTGGACGGCCGGAATCTTTGGGATCCCGAACGTCTTTCGGAACTGGGCTTTACTTATGTCGGCGTCGGTTTGGGAAAATACATTTGACACCGATTTACCATCGATCATAAAAATTTGAGCATAACGAAAACAGAAGCGCATCCTTTAAAGAAATGCGCTTCTGTTTTTTTATAATTCGTTATTCTTATTGTTTATCGTTGTTTATTCTTGTTCCGTTTTTAATAGGAAATAATTCTTCTTTCCTCTCCGGAGGACCAGATATTTCCCTTCGATAAACTGATCTTTCCGAATGGAAGTGTTCACATCCGTCACCCGATGATTATTAATATAAACACCGCCCTCGGCGATTGCCCGTTTGACCTCTCCTTTGGATTTCATGAATCCGCAATCGCTCAGCAGATTGACAATGGGCAGCCCTTCTCCGTTCATTGAATCCGCCGCAATCACTCCGGACGGGACATCAGCGAAAATCTCTTTGATATCCGCAGCCGAGAGACCGTTGATTTCACCGCCGAACAGCGCTTCACTGGCTTGCATCGCTTTATCTAAAGCGGTCTCGCCGTGCATCATTTTTGTCATTTCAACCGCCAATGCTTTTTGGGCCGCCCGATCTTCCGGATTTTCTCGGGTTGCAAATTCCAATTCGTCAATTTTTTGTCGATCAAAAAAAGTAAAATACTTCAGGAAAGGGATTACGTCGGCATCATCGGTATTCAGCCAAAATTGATAAAACTTGTAAGGGGAAGTCCTTTCCGGATCAAGCCACACCGCGCCGCCGGCGGTCTTTCCGAACTTTGTGCCATCCTTTTTCTTTACCAACGGATAGGTCAATCCGTAAGCATTTTTACCGGTTTTTCGGCGGATTAATTCACAACCGGCCGTAATATTGCCCCATTGATCACTGCCGCCGGTTTGCAATACACAATTTTCGGTCACGAACAAGTGATAAAAGTCATAAGCTTGTAAGAGGCTGTAACTGAATTCGGTAAAAGATAAGCCGCTCTCCCGAGACAAGCGCGATTTTACCGAGTCTTTTGCCATCATGCTGTTTACGGTGAAATATTTCCCGGTATCTCGCAGAAAATCAATGAGTTTCAGATCAAGCAACCAATCGCCGTTATTCATAATGCGAGCCGGATTGCTTTTTATTTCAAAGTCTAAAAATTTCGCCAGCTGCCGCTTGATTTTCTCGACATTGTAATGAGCTTCTTCCGCCGAAAGCAGGTTGCGTTCGTCCGATCTGCCGCTCGGATCACCGATCATTCCCGTTCCCTCGCCGGCAAGCGCGATCACATGATGACCGTAACGTTGGAAGCGGGCTAATGCCAGCATCGGCACCAAATGCCCGACATGTAAACTGTCTGCGGTAGGATCAAAGCCGTTATAAAGCGTCACCTTTTCCTTTTCCAGTAACTCTTCCAAACCGTCCATCGAATCATAAATCATCTCACGCCATTTTAATTCGCCGTAAATCGAATTTTGCTCACTCATTGTCGCTATAAACCCCTTCTTGATTTGTCTGTTTTTATTTTTAAATAGTAAAGCGATAAATATTCGTTTCGCGCGGTTCAAATCCGCAACGGCGGTAGAGGCGGTTCGCAGCTTCCCGTGACGGTCGGGAGGTTAAATCGACCGTTTTTGCACCTTCCGCTCTGGCACGATCGACAGCGGCTCTGACCAACATTTCACCGACACCCCGCCCGCGCATTTTTTCATCTACGACCACATCCTCAATCCACGATCGGACGCCGGTAGGTAATCGGAAAACAGCCAACGTCAGACTACCCACAATTTTGTTATTCTGATCCGGATCCACCGCAGCCAGCAAAATGGATGCCCGGGATTGAATCAGATCTTCCAACTCGTCCCAGGTCGGAATTTTTGCCGAGGAGGAAAGCTGAGGAACCAAAACCGTAAATGCGTCTAAAACGGCTTGAGACATTTCTTTTATTTCAACGATTTCCATTTTTATGCTCTTTTCTAAAAATGTCAAATTTCTGCTGGTTATTATACTATGTGAAAAAATGGTTTAAATCGTTCTTTAGAAGCCTTTTTTTTCGCAAAATATTCCGAAATCGGTAAAAATAATGATAAAACAGTTCATAGACAATCCGAAAAGTTAATGTATCATTACCGAAAGATTATGTCAGACCTTACGGAGCGAATTTCGCAAACAATGATAACCGGTTCAGAAAGAGTGCATCCCGATGCGGCAAAAATCATATAAAAAGGATCGACGAAACGGCAGGGGGTTTTCTGTTTGTATTTTAATTCTGGCATTGATTTGTCTGATCCCCGTAGCGGGCGGATATAAATTCACGCTGTCCGCCGGTGAATTTCTTGCGCCGGACGGTACGGTTGAATCATTCACCCCCGAGGTTTATTCATGGCTCCGGGCAGTGTTTTCGGTTCTCTTTCTTGTCTTAATGGGACTTTTCATCACATCCGTCTGTATTCCCGAACGATTTTTCGAATTTTGGCGGGAACAATGGCGATCTTTCAAAGGATTCCCCTCGGCATTGAAAAGTGACACCGGCACGTTTTTCAGCGCCGTCCGGCAATTTTTCAGAGAAAACAGAAAAGACATTCCGCTACTGCTGATCCTCTTTCTGTCCGGCATGGCGATCCGCTTGTGGATTATCAATCGTCCGATTACTCACGATGAAGCTTATACCATCACTACTTGGGGAAGCGGAAGCCTGAAATATGCCATCAGTGATTATCAGTTACCGAACAATCATGTTTTTCACACGATCTTGGTAAATTTAATCTATCATACCCTCGGTAAAACGCCGGCGCTTTTACGACTGCCGGCATTGATCAACGGGTTGCTGTTGATTCCCGCCGTTTATATCCTCGGAAAGCAGATTTATAATTCGGCGACCGGACTGCTGGCGGCCGGGATCTCCGCATTTTCGTCTTTTTTGATTGACTATTCCGTTTGGGCAAGAGGTTATTCTATTTTAGCCTTTTGCGCGGTACTGATTTTCATCGAAGGAACAATCGTTCAAAAACAAAAGAACCGTTTTGTCTGGTGCCTCTTGATTCTCACCGCGGTCATCGGATTCTATACGCTACCGGTTATGCTCTATCCTTTCGGAGCTTTTTGCGTTTGGTTTTTGCTCCGAGCCCTCTTTTATCGAAAATTTCCGCTTTCCGGTTACGGAAGTCTGGTAAACGCCTTGAAATATTTCATCGCGGCGGGTATCGTAATTGTGATTCTGACCGGGTTGTGTTATTTGCCGATTCTGCGGAACTCCGGCATTCACGCCCTTTTCGGAAACGTATTTGTCCGGCCTTTGCCACTCGCCGATTTCAAGCCCACTCTTATTTCGCGCGCCATTGATTTCTACCGCGCTTTCACCGATACCGTCCCACCCGTAATCCGGATTGCTTTGTTCCTCGGAAACATTTTGGCTTTGATATTTCATCGAAAAATCAGTCGGATCTTCATACCGCTCCAAGCGGCATTTCTGCTGTGGCTCTTGCCGTTATGGGCAATCCAGCGTCCCAACCTTTGGCCGCGAACCTTAATCTTTCTCTGGCCGTTTCTGATCCTGTGGGGATCTGCCGGGGTCATTTGGATTGTCGAAAAGATATGCGCATTTTTACCATCGGGTCTTCAAACAAGATTCATTCCGCTTTTTATCATCGTTGCCGCCGGTGTCACCGCTGTTCCGCAATTTGATCGAGCCGCTGTGGTCGCACCGGAAGATGACGCCCCGCTATGGTATTATGCCGATCGATATGGCTTGCCGAAATCGATTTTCGATAAAAATATTCCTTTTTCGACGGTCTATGTCTATGTCAATCCGAAAAACGAAGGGTTCGAGGAACCTCGAACCCTTGAAGAAATTATCAATCGTTACGGACCCGGCGAATCCTTCCTCGACCGAAGTACCGAAAAAGTACTGATGGCTTCCGAAAATGCCATCCTTTATCGCTTTCATGCGAACGAGCGTGTTATTCGGAAGACTTTCGGCGAAACTCCCTGACGATCCGCTGTCAGCTTTTTCGTTTCGTTTGTTTGGGTTGCCCTTTCGACAGAGCGGGGGTGCCTGACTTCATCCGAGCACCGGCGATTTCTCTCCGAAATATTTTTTTCTCCGGTTTTTTTGCCGGTTTTGCGGAAGCCGATTCTTTCAATGCCTGGACTTCTTCATCTTTCAAGGCAACCCATTCGCCCGGTTTCAGCGGACCCAGCGTTAACGATCCGATTCGGACCCGAACCAATTTAACGATCGGCAATCCGATCTGTTTCCCGATCTCCCGAATCTCTCGTTTACGGCCTTCTTTCATAACCACCCGAATCCAAGCCCCTTCTCCTTGCTGGCGAATCACTCGCACATCGGCCGGAGCGGTTTTGACACCGTCCTCCAACACAACCCCCCGCCGCCATTTGTTCAATTGATCTTCATCCGGACGCTTGGCGACTAATACCCGATACTCTTTCTCCTTTTCATAACGAGGATGAGTAAGTTTATTCGCTAATTCACCATCATTTGTGAGTAAAACCAAACCCTCGGATTCAAAATCCAACCTGCCGACGACAAACAGATCATCGGAATTCGGAACCAATGAAAAGACAGTCCGGCGGGGATCCGAAGCCGAACGATCGGACAATACAAAACGGGGTTTATATAAAGCGATATATCTTTTTTCCGGCTCTTTGAATTTGAGCGTTACCCCGTCCACCGCCAATTGATCCTTGACGGGATCGGCTTTTGCGCCCAATTCTACCTTTTCGCCGTTTCGGGTAACTCTACCCTCCTTAATCAAAACTTCGCAATCTCTCCTGGAACCATAACCTGCCCGTGATAATATCTTTTGGATTCGTTCTTCCATGTGGCCCTCTTCTTTCCCGGATTTCCCGACAAATGTGAAATTCCTGCCTCAATCTTTCAAAATCTGTTTGTGATCCGTCTCTTCGATCGTCTCTTCAAACGGCGGCAACTCTTCGATCGACGACAATCCGAAGTATTGCAAAAAATCGGCCGTGGTGGCATAAAGAACCGGCCGCCCGGGGGTTTCGGCGCGGGCAACCTCCTCTATCAGTCCTCTTGAGAGTAATCCACGTACCACCGACTCGCTGTTAACCCCTCGAATCGCATCGATGGCGGGGCGGGAGACCGGCTGCTTGTAAGCGATAATCGTCAATGTTTCCTGTGCCGCCCGAGTCAATTTTTGGGCGGATTCGATTCCAAGGAACTTTTCTACAAAGTCAGCCGTCTCAGGTGCAGTGGTTAATTGCACTTTATCATCATGAACCAATATCCGTATCCCTCGATTTTCAGCCTCCAGATACCCAGCCAGTTTGCGGACCAACTCTTTGACTTCGGATGGTTTCATCTCCGTCACCATAGCCAGTTGCGAAAACGGTACGGGTCCGGAAGCCACAAAAAGGATGGATTCCAGAATTGTCATCGGTTCTTTGTCATCAAAAGTGCTGTTTTCTGTCATGCTATAATTCTCACCAGTTCATGAATAAAAGGAGATTTAATGAATGAACAAGCATAAATTTATTTTACCAGTCATCTTTCTGCTGTGCATATTTTCCGCCGGTTGGTATGCATACAGTCCTACATCTCAGAATGATTCGGGAGCGACCGCGTTGGAAACGCTTGAAACGGAAGGGAATCGCATCGCTAATCTGGCAGCGGGTACACCTTTCAATTTAACGGTCAGCGATGACACTTTAACGAGTGCCGCGGAAGAATTGATGCGTCAATATAAAAATGAAATCGAAACAGCAATCAAAGACGCTGCGGGCGTAAAACTGAGCCTGTCCAACCCGAAAGTCGAATTCACAAACGACGGATTTAATTTGTCGGTAAAAGCCGGACTCGGATTCCTGAAATTAAAAGCCAAAATCAACGGAAAAGTCTCTCTGGTCGACGGGAAACCGCAAGTCGTGGTCGAAAAGATCGACGTCCCCATCATTGACATTTCCGCAGACACGGTCAATAATGAGATCAAGAGTTTGTCCGACCAATATATGAATCAGTTAACCGACTCTTACAGTCTCTCCAAAATCGAGCTCACAGAGGGCCAGGCGGTCGTTGAAGGAATAAAAAAATAGCTGAAGAATGATATCAGGCGGTTTTTTTTCAAAACAAAAGCAGATTCTCCGTTTTTTCAAAGGCGGGAATTTGCTTTTGTTTTTTTCGTTCTTGTTGATTTTTTCGGCAAACGCCTGCCAAACCGTCGACTTCCTCAATCGGACGGGATCAGCCGAGAAAATAACTGTCAACGTAGAAAAGGGAGGAAATCTCCTCACCGGAACTTGCGCTGCCGGCTCAACGGTTGAGCAGGCGCTTCAGGAATTAAAGGTAAAGTATCAACCGGAAGACATTATCACCCCCGTACTGAGCACTGTTCTCAGCGAAGATACCACCGTCAAAATCACCTCGGTTACGTTTGAAGAGGAACAAAAAGAGCAACCGATTCCCTTCAAAAGCCTGACCGTTCAAAACGAATCCATCCCTGAAGGGGAAACTTACATTATACAAGCCGGGCAGAACGGATCGGAGAAAATAACCATTAAATCCACCTACGAAGACGGAGTGCTCGTTTCACAGGTGACTTCGGAAAGAAATGTAATCCGTGATGCCGTACCGGAGATTTTGATGTACGGGGTGAAAGCCGAACATGCCCCCATTCAGATTCCCGGAAAGATTGTTTATATCTCGAACGGCAGCGCTTGGTTGCTCGAGAATACAACCGGAAACCGCATCCCGATCGTGACCAGTGGAGATCTGGACGGACGGGTTTTGGATTTATCTTCGGACGGGGAATGGCTGCTCTATTCCAGGAAGACTCAAAACGATGCCATCAATTCTCTTTGGATGCTCCATATAACGGACTGGAATGCCAAGCCGATCGATTTACGTATTTCCAATGTCATCCACTTTGCCGCCTGGCTGCCGGGTGAAGCGCGGCGTCTTTTGTATTCCACCGTCACACCTCAGGAAAGCGCTCCCGGC
>JALHEL010000168.1 GCA_022837205.1 Leptolinea sp. | reverse complement strand
GCGAAAAGGTCGTACTTCGCGAAGAAAGAAATCAAAAGTTTCTGAATATTGCGGGCAGCATGCTTCTTTTCCCATTCTGAATGCCGGAAAAGCTTCTGTTCCTTATTTCAACCTTTTTAGGAATATAATTCATTCGGAACTTCCTTCCTAATTGATTTCCATGGAAATTTGAAACAGATACTTAAATTTTAATAGGGTTTCTTAAGCTTCCGGAGCAAAATCTCTACCCATAAGCGGAAGTCGAAAAAGATTTTCGCGATAATTTGCGATAAGTTAAATTGATTCACCGGCTTTCGGGAAACGATCATTCTGAAGGTAAAATAATTAATTTAGGGAATCTTATTTATTAATGGAGAAAATATTATGAAACGCTCGGAAATTAATCAAATAATTCGTAATGCGGATGCCTATCTAAAGAAAATGAACTTTTATCTTCCCGAATGGGCTTATTGGGATTGGGAAACATGGAAAAAGAAAGATCGCTCATCTTTGCATGAAATCCTCACAAAAGAGATGGGTTGGGATATCACGGATTTCGCTTTGGATGACTTTTATCATCGGGGAATGCTGCTTTTTACCATTCGTAACGGCAGTACGCCGGAAACAGGTTACGATAAACCGTATTGTGAGAAAATCATGATTCTCGAAGACGGGCAAAAATGTCTTCTTCATTTCCATTGGGATAAAGTTGAGGATATTATCAACCGCGGCGGCGGAACATTAAAACTTCAGTTTTATAACGCAACTGCGGATGAACAGTTGGATCAGAAAAATCCGGTAATTTTATATGTTGACGGCATCCGTACGGAAATAGAACCCGGGGGAATTCTTTCGCTTGTCCCAGGCCAAAGCGTCACATTACCGCAGCGTAATTATCACAGTTTCTGGGGCGACGGGAAAGTTTTGGTCGGAGAAGTCTCCAAAGTGAATGATGATCATACCGATAATCGTTTCTTCGATCCGATTCCCCGTTTCCCGAAGGTAATCGAAGACGAACCTATTTTCCGTCCGATGATTGGGGATTATAAAAATCTGTAATGGACAGAACCGCAAAACCACGCTTTCCCGCTATTTCGGCGGGGTTTGTCTGTCTGGATATATTTCCTGGCTTAGCTCATATTGATGGGAATGAATTTGACCGGAATTTTATACCCGGTCGCGCGGTAGAAATCGATGCGACCACATTCGCGACCGGGGGTTCCGTTTCCAATACCGGCATGGCTCTGGTCAAATTAGGTATCGAGACCCGGTTAATCGGAAGAATCGGAAAAGATCCGTATGGGGAAATTCTGCAACAAATTTATCGTCAACGCGGAAAAAATTTGGCGGACGATCTTCACATTATCCCCGATGAAGCGACCGGACATACTTACGTAATCGATCCGAACGGACAGGAAAGGCGTTTTCTTTTCCATCCCGGTTCCAATGATCATTTCGGGTTGGAAGATGTTCCCGAAGAAAGCTTGGATCAAGCCGGTCTTTTTCATTTCGGCTATCCGTCATCCATCAAGAGATTATCCGCCGGTGACGGAAATGATCTTACGGCAATTTATCTGCATGCGAAACAAAAGGGACTTACAACTTCGATGGATACGTCCATGCCTGATCCGACGCGGTTCTCCGGTCAAGCGGATTGGAAAAATATTTTTCGAAAAGTCCTTCCTTATACGGACTTGTTCTTACCGAGTTTTGAGGAAATTCTGTTTATGCTTGACCGTGAAAGGTTCGAACGACTGAACCGTAGCGGTGATGTAATCGCCAGAGCGGAAAAACCGCTGATTCGCGATTTGGCCGATCAATTGTTGGAGATGGGGGCCGGAATTGTCATGCTCAAATTAGGCTATCGTGGATTATACTTACGGACAGCCAAGATAGACCGATTAAACCGATTGGGGCGGGCAGCTCCCTCCAATTTGGCTGCGTGGGAAGACCTGATGATTTATCAACCGTCTTATAAAGTGTCCGTTGCGGGAACAACCGGTGCCGGAGATGCGTGCATTGCGGGTCTTTTAGCCGCTTTTCTGCGGGATACGTCTCCCGACGATGCAGTAAAAGCCGCAAACGGAGCAGGTGCATGTTGTTGCGAAAAACCGGATGCGTTCAGCGGAATACAAAGTTGGGAACAAATGTGTGATCGGATCGATAACGGCTGGGAAATTGTTCAGGAGATATAACCTATGCAAGAAGAAAAAGAAATAGACCGCGATAATCTCGAAATCTGTCCGAATTGTCTGGAACCGAATGAAAAGGATCTGGCAAATTGTGCTTATTGCGGTATGCCATTAAGAAAACAGACGGAAACCGCCGGTGAAGCCCTTTCATCCGAATCAAATGAAATACCGGATTCGGATAATTCGGATGAATCGGCAAAACCCAATCCTCCCAAGGCTCCGGCGGAAGAGAAAAAACCCAACCGGGGGATGGCTTATGCCATGCGGGGGATGGGTATTTATTTGATTTTTTATGCGGTTACCGAAATTCCCCGATCTTTAAAAGTGGAAGATCCTAAGAACAGAATGCTTGCGATTGTCAGCGACATTATTTATATGGTCGCGGGCGTTATGATGGCATGGCCTTTATTCAAAGATTATCAGAAGAAAAGAAAAGAGAAGAAAGAGAAGGAATCGGCAGAGCTCATCGATTCGCAAACGCCGGATAACATAGGCGAAGAAACGGTTCATTCTTCCGAAATCATTGATGGAACGTTCAAGGACAACTTAAACAATGCGGAAGAGCAGGCGGATGATTCAAAGGCACTTGAGTATGAAAAAGAGGCTGTTTCTCAGAGAGATGATCATCCGTCGGATTAAATTTTTATAAAATGGCTGAACACAATTCAAAAAAGACGAGCACAAAGATTGAAAAGGAAGCTTCCGAAAAGCCGGATGAGCTCTCTCAACCGGCTACCGGACTTTCTGATTTTATCGGAATTGTCTTAATCGCCGCCGGTTTTTTCAATGTTCCCTCATTGTTGAAAAAACCTGAGACACAAAGCGATTGGATGATGCTTGTCATTGTTCTGGTATTCTTAATATCGGGTTTTATCCTCCTGTTTTTGCCTCGTTTTTTGCAAAAGAAGAGGAATAAAAATTAAGACGCGGTAATGATTGTTTGAAAAGTAATTCGAAGATGAGGTTATAAAAATCACATGTTGTATTTGAAAGAAAATCATCAGGAACTGGATGCCGTTGTATTTGATCTCGGGAATGTTCTGTTGGACTATGATCCTCCCAGATTTATGAAGGATATCGGCGTTCCCGATCAATATCATGAACTGATGGGAAACATCCTTTTCAATAATAAAAATATATGGCCGAAGTGGGATTTGGGCGTCCTGAACAGAGAGGGAATTATTCAACAGGCCATTCTGGTCGAACCTTCTCTCAAAGATGAAATCATAAAATATATGGAAAATTGGGACAATTACTTTTATGCCGTTCCTCATAATGTGGCAGCCATGTATCGGATTAAAGAGACCGGCACCAAAGTCTATGTTCTTTCCAATTTTTCTCAGGAAACTTTTGAGAAGATCAGAGAACACAATGCATTTCTGTTCGACTTTGACGGTATGGTGATCTCTTATCAGCATCATTTGATTAAACCGGATCCGAGAATTTATCAATTATTAATCGAAACGTATAACATCAATCCGGCTCGGGCGGTCTTCATTGATGATCTGGAAGAAAATGTAAAAGCCGGAAGAGAAGCGGGATTTTTCGGTATTCATTTGCCGCCATGCGCCGATGTCACACCCTACTTTATATTTCCGGAAGGACAAGAAACGGTGGAAAATTCGGAGTTCAGACAGGAATCAAAATGAATTCGGATGACGAATCAAATTCTTTTCACTCAATCACGATCGGAATTGCCGGTGGGACCGGTTCGGGGAAAACCACTTTTTCACAGGAACTGGTCTCCAGACTGAACACCGATAAAATTGTTTATATTTCCCACGACTCCTACTACAAAGATCTTTCGTTCATGCCTCTGGAAGAGCGTAAGAAAATGAATTTTGATCATCCCGATTCGTTAGATACAGACTTGATGATTCAACATTTAATTACGCTGAAAGAAGGAAAAAGTGTGGATATTCCGGTCTATGACTTTAAAACATTCACACGTACCGATCAAGTGGAACATATTACTCCTCAGCCGGTTATTTTGGTTGAGGGAATATTGATCTTTGCGATTAAAGAACTCCGGGATCTGATGGATATCAAGATTTTTGTCGATACGGATGCGGATATTCGTTTTATGCGACGGTTGAAACGGGATATCGAAGAGCGGGGAAGAACGATGGAATCGGTTTATGACCAATATCTCAACGAAGTACGCCCGATGCATGAAGCGTTTGTTGAACCTTCGAAACGATATGCCGATATTATCGTCCCACGCGGTGGCAGAAATGATGCGGCACTGGATATGCTGGCTGCTAAAATCAGAGATTATCTTTCCTGAGCCATTCATTCACATGCGAGAAGGACCGTTCGGCATTCTGCTTTTTTAGATTCATTCGAGATGCTTTTTAACGATTACGGCTTCGAGAAACCCTGATTTTTTACACATTTTTATTACCTTTGTCAGACAAATACAGGTAAAATACCATATGACAAATTATTTGCCATGTAGAATAATTCTATTAGGCGAAATAAGATTGCAAGGAGCGACCTCAGCCGATTTTGAT
>JALHEL010000167.1 GCA_022837205.1 Leptolinea sp. | reverse complement strand
TAAGTTAAATCTTTAACAAACCAGCTTTATTTTTAGCAAAAAACTTGTTTATCAAATTAGGCTAATTAAAAGCAACGGCTAACACTATGCTTCAAAACCAGTTGGACAGATTAGACAATAGTGTGTAATTACTTTATTAAAAGAACTTGACAAAAGAGTATAGATTTTCGGACTTTTTACACAAAAAAATAAGGCTTAAAAAAGCTTAAAAACAGACAACCTTACTTGAGAAAATGACGGGGGGCCTACTTGCAAAAATCTTTATAACTTGTTATTAAAGGCAAAACAACAACCAACCAGTTAAAAATAGCGAAAATCAGCATAAATTAGGCTTTCTAAAATCCGTCAAATAAGTATAAAAACAAAATAAGAAATGACAAAACAACAACCAAGCAACAAAGAGTTAAAAGCGCAAATTAAAGAGCAGTTGCCAAAGCTAATTGACCAAGCAGTTGAAATAGCCGAAAGCGGCGACAATGACAGCAACAGACTAGGCGCTATTAAGTTTTTAATGGCTAAAGTCTTGCCAGATAAGAAAATAAAAGTTGCTGAAATTAAAGAGTTAAACAAAGAACAAGAACATCAAAACATTTTACAAGCCATTGAAGCAGATAGGCAAAAATACGGCATAGAATAATATGACACTAAAGGAAATTAAAACAAAAACAGAGCAGCTAAAAGAAAGCCAGTTGCGAGAAAGAATAAGAGCAAAAATGCCAAAGCTAATTAAACTGGCGACAGATATTGCAATCAATGGCGATAGTGACAGCGCACGGCTTGGGGCTATCAAGCTTTTAACCTCAAAGGTGCTAGCGGACACAATAGAGGAAATCAGCGACACAAAAGAACTAGAACGTCAACAAATAATTGAAAGAATAAAGCAGCAAAGAGCAAAACACGGACTTTGACAGACAACCTACCAGAGTAAACAACGGGTATACCTATGAAAAAACCTTGCAATAGGTGGGAAAATATAGGTAAAGGAAAATTAAACAATGTCAAAACCAGTTTCTAAACAAGCGCTTTACTCAATGATATCGTCACGGGCCAAAGAAGTTATAGAAAGAGTTGCAGAACTAACCAAAAGCAAAAATGAAAGCGTGGCGCTTGGTGCTTGCAAATTATTACTTAACAAAGCATTGCCAGACTTAAAAGGACTTGAAATAGAAAGAGTTGAAGCAATAGACGCCGAAACCAATTCTCGTTTAATTGCAGCCGCAGAAAAACTAGAACACCAAACAAAAGCGGATTTTAGATTAGGTGGCACGAGCATAAGCGAAGCCAGACAAATTATCAGCGAGGCAAACTAAACGGGCCACAAATAAATTATCTAAAAATCTTCTTAAGAATAGCCACGGCCATAAATAAAAACAAACCAAGAACAATAGCAACCATTAAACCAAGCACAACATTAAAAACCTCGTTGGAAACAACAAACTTATTGTGGTCTAAAAGACCAAAGGTGTAGAGCTGGGGGGCTATATAAATTATAGAAACAACGATAAAACCGCCCATTAAAGCAATACCGACAAGTGCAAACAGAAACCGCAATATACGAAACAACCACTTCACAACACCATTATTACACCAAACAAAAAAGCAAATAACTAGCAAAAAATAGGTTTTATATCTACTTTTCTTTATTTTACCCATACCAGAGGAAAAACAACCCCATTAAAGCCCTAAAATCGGCTTTTTTTATTATTTTTAATCTATCTATCAAGCCGAATTGATAATTTTAGCCGAGTTTGACAAGTTTATTATAAAAACTTTAATTTAATTTTATGTTTATGTGGGGAGGTAAAAAACAAGTGTTTAAAACCACAATAAAACCACAATGTCAGCAAGCAGAGAACAAGCGATAAAAAATCTAAAAAGTGGGCAGAAAGTGGTGTTATTTTTATTCAACAAGCTGGTCCAAAAACTGGACGATACTTTAAGAAACGCTGCTTGGGTGGCTGGCAAGATTGATTTGTCCCGACGTCGTGACAATTAATAGACAAAAGTGAACGGGCTTTTACTCAACAAGTGTGTAAACCTAGTTCACTTAAAACAACCCGTCAATTTCAGCTCAACCACAATTCTAAAAATTGCTTTGCAATGTTTTCTCATTGTGTTTTCGCTTTATTAACCCAACCTGTGAAACACCACACAAACGCAAAAACAGGCTAAAATAAACCTATGACACTAAACACAAAGGACAAACAAGAATTGCAAAATCTTTACTTAAAAGAGTGGGGCATAAAGCTAACAGACAGCGAAGCAGAGCAAACAGCTAAAAGACTAGTTAAGCTTTTGAGGCTAATTAAAAAGATTGATAACAAAGCTGCTAAAAGTTAAGCCAAAAATCAAAGTTATAAGGACTTTATAATTATAACTTCCTCAAGAGGTCTAAAATTATAGCTATAAGGCAGTGACAATTTACTCAAGTTGTTGAAGTCACAAAATAAATGTTGTGCGACATAGAATAGTTAAAAATCTACAACACAACAGCAAACAGAAGCCGAAACAAATTGCTGCTTGAGTGATAACAAGCAGTCAGCAAACATCCGAAAAGAACACCAAGCAACAACGCTACAATATAAAGTCTTGATATGACAATATGGCGCTAAACCAAATTGCAAACTACAACACAAATCAGCAAGCCTCAACATAAAAAAGCTATTTACAAGCGCACCAAAAAGCGTCTATGCTTAAGTTATGACAGAAACAAAATACTACACCATTGAGCAATTAGCCGAACTTTCAAAAATACCTTCAACAACCGCACGATATTATATTAAAGGCTATAAACAATTCTTTGACTATACCAGACCAGAAGGCGCCGTTTATAAGCTTTACAGCGATAAGAGTGTAGACATATTAAAGGAAATTAGAAAACACCAAAAAGCCAAGCTAGCGAAGCACGACATCATAGAAAAACTAGAACAAAAATTCGTGCCAATATATGACATTGAGGCTGAAGCACCAAAAAAAGCTAAAACCAAGCCAAAACAACATCGCAACGGGGCCATAGTAAACAGCGAAGCAACACAACAGCAAACAAAATTAGCATTGCCACAAGTAGCAGAGCAAATAGACTTTCTGCACAAACTAAACGTCGGTCAAATTAAGATAACTAAAAGGTATGAAGGCCAGAACAAAGAGCTGCAAAAGACAATAGACGAACTAGACCAAACCTTGATTAAAAAAGAGCAAGAGCTAAAAGACAAAGAACAAATTATCAATAAGCTAAAAGGCCAAGTTGATAATAAAAGCGCTGAAATTGATGACTTAAAGGTGCAGCTAATTAAGCTTGAAAATAGTTATAAAGAGTTGAAAAAAAAGAAGCGACTATTTTTCTAAAAGGTGCGTTTTATAGCGTTTATTTGCTACAAAGCAAGCCTCTTTCTTGAGGAAATTACTAGTTGACACTACGCTTATTTTTGTGAGATAGTTGCTTTGTCAAAACACCTGTTTCAGCCAGCTTTTGACAGCAAGACTTTGGATGTCAGAACTTCAAAGACTTGTAAACCTGCCTGCCATAGCGCTAACTAGCGTCTATGTGGGTATATAGGAAACAGAAAGCAAAAACCGCCTAAAAAAAAGGCGGCGGATGTCAGATACCTATAAGATAGCTAATTAAATTAATGTTGACAAGTAGCAATTTACTCAAGAGAGAGTAAAAACACCGAATAAAAAATTAAAAAATGATACCTTTTGATACAAAATTAGAACTTAAAAATTAACAAAAGCAAATTAACAAATAAGTAAAATAAGTAAAAAAAGCGCCGCCTATACAGACAGCGCCTTTGAAAGACAAAGTTGTGGTAACAAGCTTTCGTTTTTCATTATAGGCATAATTGTCAATAGCAACAAGCACGGCAAGCGGCGTTTCTTTTACGGAAAGGAAATCTGTCCGAATTAGAACAATCAGCCGACTTGGAAATCAAAAGGCTATTTTATAGTGCGCCAAAGGCTTTCGCCTATAAAAAGTGGCCAAAACAAGAAGCGGGCGTCGGCCTTGCTATTAAGAAAATAGAAAAAATCAACAAGCCTACAATCAGCCTCAAAATTGTTTATGACGAGCAAGTTTTTGACGTGCCTCGCAATGCTTTAATTGAAAAAATTAAGCAGCGAGATTGCTACAACAAGAACGGGCGTTTTTTGTGTGGCTATCTAACAAGAAATGATATTTACAGCCTTGCTAGAAGCTTAAAAAAGGACAAGGAAAGCCGTTGAGGATAGTTGTGCTCGCTTCTCATCGGGGCGGGCAACAAGTGTCTTTAACAAGAACACAACATAGGCCGAGAAAAGAGCATTTTTCGGATAAGCTATGACAAAGGATACAAGCGTCGCTTGCTACAAGCTGAAAAATGACTAGTCAAGACGCTACGACCGCTGGTGCAGCTATAAGCTGCGGGGGCTAGGACAAGGCGGATAACAGCCAGCCGTTCGCCAAAAACCTAGTGTATAGCGAGCAGTTGCTTATAAAGCACGTCTGCACGAACTAACCTTAAAACAAAGACGGGCGGCGCTTGTAAAGTTTATTAAATGATAAAGTTTATTAACTTAAACCTATGGGGGCTCGTAAACCTATACGGCAAAAAGTTAAGTTAAATCTTTAACAAACCAGCTTTATTTTTAGCAAAAAACTTGTTTATCAAATTAGGCTAATTAAAAGCAACGGCTAACACTATGCTTCAAAACC
>JALHEL010000166.1 GCA_022837205.1 Leptolinea sp. | reverse complement strand
ATCGTTTTTCGATTCTTACAAAAAAGATTCAAGAAGATGCTCCACAGGTTATACAAACCGGATTTAATTCATTTAAAATTCTTCTGAATCAAGAAGCAAACAACCTTATTCTGGTTTCCTCGATTCCCTTCGAATCGGGATGGCAAGTTTTTCTCGACGGAAAAAGAATAAGATATGACGATATACTTTCCGGTTTACTCTGTATTAAGAATATTCCCGAATCCGCACATGAGATTCAATTAAAATTTATCCCGCCAGGATTTCGAATCGGTTTAGTAATTTCTATCCTAAGTATTATTTCGGTTCTGATGTTTGGAATCAATCGATATAAAAAATGAAACAGAATCATTTGTTACTGTTTCATTTTATAAGAAAGAAGAGCGGGAGACGAGATTCGAACTCGCGAATGTTAGCTTGGGAAGCTAATGCCTTACCACTTGGCTACTCCCGCTTGAACGGATTGCAGAGAAATTTTACCACAAACTTTTTCCGGAAAAAATTGATCAGAATCCATTTAATCCTTTTTTATCCGTCAAAATTCCGCGAACTATCTGATCATTCATTAATGGGTGGATATCACCTTCTGTTCGAAAGCGAGGCGCTCCCTTTACATCCGCATAAAAACCGACAATTTTTTTATAATTGACGCCGTTAACATTCAAAATTTGAAACAAATCGCAATTATCATAAAAAGCTTCATGTCCTGGTTGAACGATAACATTATCGGGAGCCTTAATTTTATGGGGTTCCTCATAAATTGGTATTTCTGTTCCATCGGCTAAAATGAATCCGGATTGAAGGATTTCGATGGGTGAATCTCCGTCGTTTCGAACATAAAGATCAAAAGTGACAAAACCTTTCTTTTTAAACATTTCATGTGTAACGTCTTCAAGTTTAAAACTCAACGATACTTTCCTTTTTTCTCGACGGAAAAGATGAGCGATCCATTTAATTATATAAATAATTGAGATCAGGGAGGATAAGATAAAACCAATTACTCCCAACTTTTCTGCCAACGATAATCCGGAAAACCAAGAAATAATTTGATTAAAGAATTGAAAAATCTGGTCCATTTATCCTCTTTGAAGTCTCATTAAACAGCTTTCTTTCTTCTATACTCTATTAATTGTAAATTATTTCCGCAATCTTTTAAACTGAATATAATCGAGTTATGAAAAGGTTAAATATTGAAAACTATTTCGATTACGCAGCAACTACTCCGCTCCTTCCGACAGTTTTTACACGCATGCAACCCTATTTTACAAATCTGTTTGGGAATCCTTCGTCAGCCCACCGATTCGGTCAACAAGCTTATGGAGCGGTCGAAGATGCTCGTAATATTCTACTCGATCACTTTCATATTACGAATCCGGATAATTTGATTTTTACCGGTTCGTCAACGGAAGCCTGCAATACAATTCTGTGGGGAACAGTCTTTCAATATTGGAAAATTTACGGTAAGCCCGGTCGTCTTCTGATTTCTCCATTGGAGCATAGTGCCGTTAATGAAACCGCAAAATTTTTACAAGATGCCGGTTTTTGTATTATCGATCAATTACCAGTTAATCAATATGGGCAAGTCGATCCGGACGATGTAAGGAAAATGATTCGCTCTGATACGGTATTGGTTTCGGTAATTTACGGAAACAATGAAATCGGAACAATCAATCCGATTCCTGAAATTGCTCGAGTCTGTAAGGAAAAAGGAATTCCTTTTCATACAGATGCCACACAATATGTTGCTCATAATCAAATCGATTTTGGAAATTCCGAAATTTCGATGATGAATATTGCGGCTCATAAATGCTATGGGCCCAAAGGCACCGGCGCAATTTTGCTCGGTAATGGTGTGGAAAATTTTTTACCTTTCATACATGGCGGAAAACAAGAAAATGGCAAACGAGCAGGGACCCATAATGTGCCTTATATAGTCGGAATGGCTGCGGCATATCAAATTCTTGATAATGAATTTGACAAGCGAATCCAATTTGAGCGACAGAAAAGGGATTTACTGATTCAATTAATCTCAGAAAACATTCCCGACTGCCTATTAACCGGTCATCCGACTGAAAGATTGACGAATCATGCCAGTTTTGCTTTCAAAGGTATTGATAGTCTCGTTTTACAATCCTTGCTGGATCAAAAAGGATTTGCTGTTTCCATCGGTTCGGCATGTCGTTCCTCAAAAATTCATGGTCAACAACAATTGATCGACATTGGCTTGAGCAGCGAGTGGGCAAACGGCGGATTAAGAATTACAGTCGGTATCTATACTACTGATGATGCAATTTATTCATTGGTAAATGCTCTAAAAAGATCGATCAGAATTTTACGGCGTTCTTAATAATGATCAAGAAAAAACAAAGAGTAATCGTCGGAATGAGCGGCGGAGTGGACAGTTCTGTAGCCGCATTGTTATTAAAACAGCAAGGATTTGATGTAATCGGTGTAATGCTTAAATTATGGGCTGAAGAGGGCTTTGATCGTGAAAACCAATGTTGTTCGATTGAAGCTGCGAATCAAGCACATCGGATTGCAACCAAAATTGATATTCCTTTCTACCTTTTGGATGCGGTAGAACCATTCTATGAATCTGTGGTGCAACCGTTTATTTCTTCTTATTTTTTGGGAGAGACTCCCAATCCCTGCGCATGGTGTAACCCTTTGGTACGTTGGAGACAATTATTGCAATATGCCGATGCAATGGATGCGGAGTATGTCGCTACCGGTCATTATGTGCG
The DNA here is from genome assembly GCA_022837205.1 of Leptolinea sp. Taxonomy (GTDB): domain Bacteria; phylum Chloroflexota; class Anaerolineae; order Anaerolineales; family Anaerolineaceae; genus Flexilinea. The sequence goes on along the minus strand of JALHEL010000166.1, from coordinate 3,633 downwards.
CACCATTAAAGATGAGAGAGGAATAACCCACTTATTTCGCGGAATGGATCCCAATAAAGATCAGTCTTATGTAATCAGTCGCTTATCTCAAAGGCAACTCCAACGTTCTGTTTTTCCGGTAGGCGATTATTTCAAGTCCCAAGTTCGAAAAATTTCGGCTGAATATCATCTTCCTTATAGCGAAAAACCGGAAAGCCAAGATATCTGCTTTATCGGTGACGGAGATTATCGCAGATTTCTAAAACAAATGCAGCCGCAACGGATTTCGCCGGGAAAATTTATCGATTCGGAAGGAAAAGAAATCGGGCAGCATGACGGGATTCCTTTTTATACAATCGGACAACGAAAAGGATTAAAAATATCCGCAAAGAATCCGCTATATGTCATCGCAAAAGACGTAATTCGTAATGAAATTGTTTTGGGTCAAAAAGAAGATTTGAGAGTAAAAAAGGTGGTTGCCGATGATATTAATTGGATCTGCAACGAACAAACGGTTGATTCCTTCGATTGTTTTGCCCAGTTCCGATATAAGTCAAAGGCGGTGCCCGTTTCTGTTCGAATAACCGAGGAAAAGAAAATGATCATTTCTTTAAAAGATGACTTCTTTGACGGAGTGGCTTGCGGACAAATTGCGGTTCTATATGATACGGAAGGCGAAGTCATAGGCAGTGGTAGAATTTTGAAAACGGAAAGAAAATAATGATACTACCCGCAATTATTTTCAGTTTCATAATGGCTACTTTATATGCGTGTATCTTCCATTTAATCAGAGGCGGGAATCTTTTTACCCTTTTTATTTACATTGTTGTCTCTAACATCGGCTTTTTTGGCGGTCAATATATTGCCGAGTTGATGGGAATAAAATTTTTAACACTCGGAACGATTAATTTCGGAGTGGGAACAATTGTCAGTATCGGCTTGTTATTAATTGGCGGATGGATCAGCAGGCCGATTGAGTAAATGCGATATCCGTCGGACTTTTTATCAGGTAAGAATTTTAGGAGATCATATTATGAGTGAAAAATTAACCGGTACAGTCAAATGGTTTAATACGAGTAAGGGATACGGATTTATAGCGGTTCCGGGTCAAAAAGATATTTTTGTTCATTATTTGGATATCCGGTCGGACGGATTTAAAAATCTGTCGGAAGGTCAACAGGTTGAATTTATTCCGGTAGAAAGTTCAAAAGGACTACGGGCAACTGAAGTTCATGTTATCGATAAAGAGAAAAAAGAATAATTCAACCGGCCTACGATCGAAGATTTTTTAATGTATCTAAAGAGCGAATTGCATATTGCCTTCCCCGTTCCTGCTTTGATCGGGGAGGGTTCTCTAAGAGAGGTAATATGCCGAAATTCGCCTTAATCGGCTGAAAATTCTTTTTCTCTGAATTTGCCAAGTAATGAATCATCGAGCCGAGCATTGTCTCTATAGGGAAAAGGGGTAACGGATCTCCGTGGATGAATGCGGCTGCATTTAATCCCGCAACCAAACCGGTTCCAATATTTCCCATATATCCTTCAACGCCGGCCAGTTGTCCGGCAAAGAATATTCGCGGATCGGAAATTAATTGCAGATGTTCATTGATCAAGCCGGGGGAAGAAAGGAATGTATTCCGATGCATTTGACCAAAGCGGGCAAAAACGGCATTTTCCAGCCCGGGAATATTTCGAAATACTCTTTCTTGTTCGGAGTAGCGAAGATTTGTTTGAAAACCTACCAGGTTATATAAATCTCCCGCGAGATTATCTTGTCGTAACTGCAAAACCGCCCAAGGACGATGCCCGGTATGTGGATCTTTCAATCCGGTCGGACGAAGAGGACCAAATGCCAGCGCATCTTTCCCTCTGGCTGCCAATATTTCAATCGGTAAACAGCCTTCGAAAAATTTCTGCTGACCGGAAAGGATATCTTTCTCAAAATCTTTTAACTCAATCCGTTCGGCATGAGCGGAGTTGTCAAAATCATAACGAGAAGCTCGAAAAGCAATCTTAAAATCGATCGAATCGGCATAAACAACCGGGGCGATTGCATCATAAAAATAGAGATTCTCTTCTCCGGTCAAGCGGACAATATCTTTACATAACGATTCGGAAGTCAACGGTCCGCTTGCGATGATTACCGGTAAATCGTCGGGAATATACTTCACTTCATCACGGATTACCTGTATATTCGGGTGACTCAAAACAGCATTTTCAATCGCGATCGAAAATGCTTCACGATCCACAGCTAATGCATTCCCTGCGGGCAATTTTGTTTTTTCCGCTATATCGATCAGAAGTGAGCCCAAAAAACGAAGTTCTTCTTTCAATAAGCCGGAAGCGCGATCGATCAGGTTTGATCCCAAAGAATTAGAACAAACCAATTCCGCCAGATTTCCGCTCACATGGGCTTCGGTCATTTTTTGTGGTCTCATTTCGTAAAGAATGACATGAACTCCTTTTTGTGCAGCAGTCCATGCAGCTTCACAACCGGCTAAGCCCCCGCCGATTATACATAAATCGGATTGATTATTGCTTCCCATATCGAACATTTTTACCATGGATTTTCTCCTTGATCGCGTTGTAATAAGAATATTCAATAAACGGAATATTCAGAATTAAAAATCATAGCGACTCCTTTTAAACTCTTTTGAAGAATACTTGAGTCTGGTACAATTCTTGTGCTGTGGTATAAAACTTGCACCTATAGCTTAAACGAATGGTTTCTGAATAATTACGAATACAGATTTCTGAAACTTGCCGGAATAATGAGGAATAAATTATGTATCAACGTCAAAAGCAAGAATTACGTCAGCAAACTTCAGCACATTTAGCACAAACCATGACAATACTCAGTATGTCTGCCGATGAAATTCGCGAAAAAATAGCCAGTGAATTATCTGTAAATCCGGCTTTGGAACTGACTGATGAAAGAATTTGTCCGACCTGTCATCGTTTGCTTCCCGACAATGGTATTTGCCCTAACTGTTGCACCTTAAAATCCGAAGATGAAGAAAGCATTGTTTTCGTCAGCCCGCGTGATGATTTTGCGGTTGAAAATTATGCTGTCCATTCGGAATTATCTCATGAACCGGATATGGATTCCGCGCAGCATGAAGATTTGCCGACTTATGTTTTACGACAAATAGGTCCCGATCTCGAGGATGATGAAAAAATGATCGCGGCTTATTTGCTGACAAGTCTTGATGAAGACGGATTTATAACTTCCTCTGTATTGGAGATTGCTCAATATTACCATGTACTTCCTTCAAAAATCGAGGAGGTTATTCAATTAATCCAGCATGCGGATCCCCTTGGTGTCGGTTCGCGCAATCCTCAAGAAGCTTTAATGGTTCAAATCCAGCATTTATCCGGATTAATCGATATCCCCGATAAGACTTTGGATGTTATTCGTGATTCTTATGATTTATTAATCCATGGGAAATACCGGGAGATTTCAAAAATCCATGATCTCACAACCAAACAAATTAATACGATTGAAAAATTTATCGGTGAAAATCTGAATCCTTATCCCGGGCGTGCTTATTGGGGGGAAAAAGGAATCGATAATAATGTAGACAATAATACCTATCACTTTCCGGATATTTTAATTTATTACTTGAACGATAATCCAAAGAATCCGCTTGTGGT
>JALHEL010000165.1 GCA_022837205.1 Leptolinea sp. | reverse complement strand
TTGGAACCGACCCCTACATTAATTTTTTTAGAAGCGGGACGGCGTCACTAACGGATGCCTTTTCGGGCATGGTTACAAAGAAGGGCCGGTTTGGAACCGACCCCTACATTATTTTCGTAAAAACGGGGCATCGAGGATACTCTTTCGGGCATGGTCGCAAAGAAGGGTCGGTTTGGAACCGACCCCTACATTATTTTTTCTCAAACACGGGGCATCGAGGACACCGACCCCTACATTATTTTTTCTCAAACACGGGATGTCGCTAACGCCGTTCCCGACAAAATGCCCTCGCCCGACGGGAGAGGGTTAGGGTGAGGGCAATATAATTCTTCGAAATCAAAATTCTTTACGTTCTTCCTCTCATTTGCGGATCGAGCGCATCCCGAAGTCCGTCTCCGAGGAAGTTGAATGCGAACATCGTAATCGCCAACATGAGTGCCGGAAAGATCGTTTGGTTCGGGTAAGTCCGGACAACTTTGGAACCGTCCGAAATCATCGCACCCCAGGACGGAGTGGGAGGATTCACTCCCAAGCCGATAAATGAAAGGAATGCTTCCGTATTGATATATCCCGGAATCGCCAGCGTCTCATTCACAACTAACGGTCCGATAATATTCGGCATGATATGTCGAAACATAATACGTCCGTTTCCGCTTCCGATCGCCCGAGCCGCTTCAACAAATTCCTTTTCTTTAATCGACAGCACCTGACCACGAGTCAAACGAGCCATCGTTTCCCAAGCCGTCAGTCCGATGCCGATAAAAATAAATAACATTCCAAGAACCCCGAAATACTGCCGTATATAATGCCGATCACCAAACTGATTAACGGTCCGATGATGGCAATAATCAGCGATACCCGTGATCCGTAGATAATTCGGCTCAAAATATCTCTTCCCACATAATCGGCACCCAACAAATATTTATTCGGATTATCCACCGGCGGTTTTCCGTATGCCTGCATGCCGGGAAACACCTTCATCAGCCATGGCGGTACGGCGTTCTGCTCCGAAAGCGTCTGTTGGGCAAAATCAAACGGGGCTATTTTATCGGCAAAAATCATAATCACATACAGCAAAATGATGATGATTCCGCCGACCAAAGCGGCCCGGTTTCGAATCAATCGTCGAAAAGCATCCTTCCCCAGTGATTCCGATTTCAATGTAATCGGGTTGCCGGCATTGTTCGAATTTTTCAAGGCATTTCCTAAATCAACAGTCATTCATTCCTCCTGAAATTTTTCTCACAGCCAAATTCATTCAAATCGAATCCGGGGATCCAACAAACCATAAACCAAATCAACAATCAAGTTACAAACAACCAAGAACACGGCATAGATCAGGACAGTTCCCATAATCACAGGGTAATCCCGTGCGGTGATACTGTTTACAAAATATCGTCCCATACCGGGAATGCCGAATATTGTCTCCGTGACAAACGTGCCGGTCAACAATGCGGCAAACATCGGACCCAAAATAGTCACAACCGGAATCAATGCATTTTTCAACGCATGTCCGGAGATGATGGCACGTTCTTTCAACCCTTTAGCGCGGGCGGTCCGAATATAATCCTCGCGGATCACTTGCAGTAAACTGGCGCGAGTCAAACGGGCAATGGATGCGGAGGAAGAGAGTCCCAAAGCGAACATCGGCATAATGGCATATTTCCAATACTGCCATCCCCAAGTTTGCGGTAAAAATCCGCCAACAAACGGAGGCTTCGACCCCCAACCGGTTACCGGCAACCATTTCAAGGAAACCCCAAAAATCCAAATCAAAATCGGTCCCAAGACAATGACCGGCACGGATACCCCGAATATCGCCAACGTCATACATAAATAATCGATAAATGTATTTTGTTTTAATGCGGCGACAATCCCGAGAGGCATCCCGATAATTACCGCCACGCAAAATGCCAAAAATCCCAGTTGGATCGAAATCGGGAGCTGATCTTTGAGCATATCATTAACCGTTCGGGATCGTGAAGAATAGGATGGGCCGAAATTCACCCATTTTACATAATAGTTACCGATTTTAAATTTAAACAGGGCATCATCATCAATTGTGTTCGGAAATTTTTTCGTACTTACTTCCGGAATAATTAATGCCTTCACATATTCCAAATATTGAACCGGCAATGGTTGATCCAGGTGATAACGTTTTTCCAAATTGGCAATAATTTCCTTTGGCAACGGCTTTTCTTTATCGAAAGGTCCTCCCGGCACAGAATGCATCAAACCGAATGTGATGGCCGACACCACAAAAAGTACCAATAACATATAAAGAAGCCTTTTCAGGATATATCTACCCATTTCTTTTCCTCCGGAATTAACAGATACCTTCGATCAAACCGTTCATCGATAAATCCTGTCAACTCCTGTTCCTTGTTATTTTATATTGTTTTTGTCATCCATTTAATTATTCAGGTCGATATGATGATGAAAATTTCATTATCATATCGATTTGAATAAGTTATTTTGATTTTTTTCTCTTTCCACATCTCTTATATGGTTATTTCTTCTTTAAAAGAGGAATTTTCCCATTTATTGAGGGGGCTATAAATTATAGCCCCCTCTTGATCACTGTAAAATCACATTGGATAACAGATCAGATAAAGAACGAATTCTCGCAAATTAAAACCGTTATAAATTTGCTGTTCGTTCCTGACCTTCGGGAAGGATATCCCATTTGTTGAAGGATTCCTTGCCACCCATCACCGAGAAAGTCCGTTCCACATTGATCTTCGTCAACTGTACACTCGTATACCAGTAGATCGGAATCATCACCGCATCCTGCTTCACCAAAATGTCTTCCGCTTTGGCGTACAGTTCCGTCCGCTTCGCCGTGTCGGGTTCCACCAACGCTTGGTTCACCAAATCCTCAAATTCTTGGTTGTACCACATGAACCCTCCAGCAGGCTCCGACCCCGGTTTCCCGTCGACCGTCGGATTGCTCGATCCACCGGATGACGCTTGGTCATCTATGAAGTTCGCCGCATCCGGATAGTCCTGACACCACCCCAGCCGAAATACCTGCGGCGTGTCTTTCCCACGAATCGTCTTTAGATATACCGCCCATTCTTGATTCTGTACCGTCGCATTGATCCCCAACACGTCTTTCCACATCTGTTGAATCGCTACCGCTATCTTCTGATGGTTCTCATTCGTGTTGAACATGATCTCTACACTGATTTCCCCCGGATCTTTTATCCCTTTTTCATCCATGTAGGACTTCAGTTCCGCTTTCGCCGCCTCCGGATCATATTTGATCCCTAAATCCGGATATTCTTCCAATGTCGGCGCCGCCAATAACCCCGGCCGGCTGAACCATTGCGCCGGTATCTGTCCGCCCTTCACTACATTGTCAATCAGCGATTGCCGATCTACCGCCATCGATAACGCCCGCCGTACCCTCGCATCGTCTACATACGGCTTCGTCGTGTTGAACCCGTAAAAATAGGTGCACAGGTTCGGACCAATCGATAGCTCTTTGCTCATCACCGGGTCCGCTTTGATTCGATCCATCTCGGATGACGGTACTTCGCTCATCCCTAACAGATTCCCCGCTTCATATTCCGATAATGCCGCCGACGAGTCTAATATCCGAAATACAACTTCATCTATCTTCGGCGCCGGTATGCTCGCTATGTCCGTCGGCCAGTACGGGTTCTGTACAATGGTCAGATGATCATCATGAAACCATTCTTTGACCGCATAGGGACCGTAGGTCTGGATGTTCTCCGGATCAATCCACCGATCCGCCGCCGCTTCCGTGCAGGCATCCCCTTCTATCAGCCATTGCGGTACCGCATAGGTCACCCATAACCCCGGAATCATCGCGTTCGTCGCTATGTCTCTCAAATAGGTGATCTCCAGCGTCTCATCATCAAGCGCTTTTACCCCTACTCCGTCCGCATCCCCTTCTCCGGCAAAGTATTCCGCCGCTCCCACTATGTATCCCGTCTCCATGAACGCATAGTCCGATGCCGTCGCCGGATTCGCTGTCCGCTTGATCGCATATTCAAAATCTTTCGCCGTTACATAGCGCGGCTTCCCGTCACAGTCTTTGACGTATTCTACTTTCCCGCTCTCCGCATTGTAATGAACCCACGGTATGTCTGTCCGAATCTTGTAAGTGTAGGTCACCGTCCCATCCGCGGCAACTTCACCTTTCGTCACTTCCGTCGCTAATCCGTTCTCAAATTCAGCCGTGACTTCGTCTTGGTTCATGATCCCCGCAAATACCAGTTGGTTGACCTGATTCGAGCTGGTGTCCGTCGATAACGCCGGGTCGATCGTCGGTATGTCCGTCGCCCCTAACGACCACGTCATCACTTTGTATTCCCCGTCATCTTCCCGCGCCACCGGCTCCGCTACTTTTACCGCTTCGACCGCCACCGCTGCCGTCGCCGGTACCTCTGTAGCAGGGACTTCCGTCGCAGGTACCTCTGTTGCAGGGACTTCGGTCGCCGGCACTTCGGTTGGCGGTACTTCTGTTGCCGGTACCTCGGTTGCCGGTACTTCTGTAGCAGGTACCTCAGTTGCAGGTACCTCTGTAGCCGGCACTTCGGTCGCCGGTACAGGGGTTGCGGTCGGTTTTCCGCCGCAAGCGCTGAGCAGCATACTTAAAATCAGTACCACACTCAATAACATTCCTAACTTTCTCGATCTCATTTTTTCCCTCCTTATAAGGAATTAAATGGCTTAAATTAGCTGTAACGCTATTTGCACTGCTTCCCCGGTTGTTTTGCTCAAGCCGTTTGAAGCAGAAAGTGCCGATTTTTTTATTTCAGTTCATCACTGAAATGACATGCCGCAAAATGTCCCGGGAGAACTTCCCGAAATTCAGGCTTCTCTTCCGCGCAAATCTCCTTTGCGTATTGACAGCGCGTGCGAAATCTGCAGCCGGAAGGTGGATTGACCGGCGAAGGGACATCCCCCTCCAGAATAATTCGCTTGCGAGTTTCTTCGATAAACGGATCCGGGAATGGGACAGCCGACAGCAACGCTTTGGTATACGGATGAATCGGAGTGGCATAAAGTTCGTTTCGGTCAGCCAATTCGACAATGACTCCCAAATACATTACCGCGACCCGATCGCTGATATGCCGGACCATGGAAAGATCGTGAGCGATAAACAAATAGGTCAGCCCCAACTCTTCTTGTAAATCCTCCAACAGGTTGACTACCTGAGCTTGAATCGAGACATCCAACGCGGAAATCGGTTCGTCGCAAACAATCAACTTCGGTTGCAGCGCCAAGGCGCGGGCAACACCGATTCTTTGTCGTTGTCCGCCGGAGAATTCATGCGGATACCGATTGATAAAAGCCGGGTTCAACCCTACCAGTTCCAACAGTTCTTCCACCCGTTTTAATTGTTCCGCCCCTTTATAGGTATTGTGAATTTCCATGGGTTCACCGATAATTTGTCCGACGGTCATCCGCGGGTTCAGGCTTGCATACGGATCCTGGAAAATCATCTGAACATAT
>JALHEL010000164.1 GCA_022837205.1 Leptolinea sp. | reverse complement strand
AGCAATAAAAATGGTATCAAAAGGAGTCTCTTCGCTAAAAATTTTCCCATCGTTTACTCCGTTCAAAAATCACATAAAAATTTTGAGTCTTATGATTTTCTTTATGGAAATCACTTACTCGAACGTTCCAATAAAAAGAATAATAAAGTTCAAAATTGCCAGTCGGGCGATTTTGCAAAATCGCCCGACCATAATTATTTGTATTACTTTGCAAAATAGAATTGTTCGGTTCGTGCGTTTCCGGGGGTTCGGAGCGGCCAGTCGTTACCGAGTTCGTTGGAAGCAGGAACGTTCTTCAGGTTGACGTTAATAACCGCCACACCTTGAACAAGAGGCGTTAAGCCTGCGATTCCGATCTCATAGCAGCCTTCCGCCCAAATTCGGAACAGTTCCTTACCGAGTTCAGCCTGTTTATCGGGGCTTACTCTCTTGGCAGAATCGATAATTTCCATAATCCGTTTGAAATCGGCATTGGGTTCATAACCTTCTTTTCCGCCTGAATTAAGCCACGTACGAGCACCCGTTGCGACACAAATACCCGGGCTGGTCCGAGGATCGAATTTTGGCGCACCGGTGAAGGGGAATCCGGTCGTGTCTTCATTCCAGATTTCGGTCATGAGTTCGTTGGAATCGCGTTTTGCGAAATGGTTGGTTCGTTCATTTTCAACCACAACACCGTCGATTCCGATTCCGCGCCAATCTTCAGAGATCATTTGTGCAATATCTCCCCAGTTTGCGAATTGCGGTACATATGCAATCTCGATCATACAGCGGCTTCCGTCGGGCATTAATCTGAATCCTTGGGAATCCCGTTTTGTCATTCCCAAACCATCCAGAATTTCATTGGCTTTTGCCTGATCAAATTCGGTGTACTTATAGGCATATTCATCTCCCGGATAATACGGTGAGGTGTTCCTTGGGACCGGTTGTCGTGCTTCCCCGACTCCCAAAAATGCACTTTGAATGATTTCTTCCCGATCGATACCGAGTGACAATGCAACGCGGAAATCATGATTTTGGAATAACTTCATATAATCCGGATCTTTGTCATAATAATAATTGACCGATAAAGCAGCATCGACGCCACCGAAAGTCGGCCATAAGCGAACTTCATATTTTCCGGTTTTTTCAGCTTGTTCGACCAAGGCAGGGTAATTCTGCATCACAACATGGCGGTCTTGCATATCCAATTCACCTTGGATGACAGCCATGTTTAGAGCATCTGTACTTTGATAAGTCACAAAATTGATTTGGTCGATATAAGGGAGTTGATTTCCCTCCGTGTCAACGATCGGATAATACGGGTTGCGAACTAATGTATAAATCGGATCATTAATCGTGGTAACCGACATCCATGCTGCCATCACAGGTCTTTCCGGATTGCGGAAAGGCGCTTGTTTATTCTCAAAAAGCTGTTTCCAGTTTTCAAAAGATTGTTCTTTCGCCATCTGGTTGAGTTTATCGACATCGGTATATTTTGCATGGAATTGTTTTAAGTAAGCTGACGGCAGGAACATGGGAACCAAATTATCACGGTTATCCATTGCAGCCACTTCCATCGGGACAGTTGTGATGGGATCCTTAAACGTAAACACAACCGTATAATCATCCGGTGCGGTTACTTCAACCAACGAGCCGTCATCATTGTACAGCCAGGGCAGTTTGGCAGGTGCGAGATCCGGATTCGTATAATAATCATGAAACCAGAACATGATGTCGGCAGAAGTAAACGGTGACCCGTCAGACCATTTTGCGCCCTTCAACATATTAAATGTCCAGACTGTGTAGTCTTCATTGGGTTCCAATGATTTGATCAGATGCGGATAAGTTGAGTTTCCGTCCTGACTGAACCGAACCAGTGAGTCATAGACCCAACGAACATAACTGTTGTGGTCATTTGGTCCGGTGATCCCGCGTCGAAGCGTACCACCGTAAACACCGATCGATTCCAATGGTTGTTCGACAAGCGGCTCTTCCGGGAGCCGTTCTGCAACCGGGGGCAATTCGCCGGCTGCGACTTTATCAGCCAGCATCGGCGCTTCATGATAATCGGCAGCCGAAACAGCACCGGCGATTAGGAACATCGTTGCAAAAACTAAGATGATCCCTAATATTGATATTCTTCTTGACATTTTTCCTCCTATTTGGTTTATTCATTCCGGAATACGATTCCGGATTTTTATAGACATCTGATCAAACTCCTGCCCGAATTTTTCTCAGCGTCTGTCTTCACGAATTTTGGAAAAGTCCCATCCGTTGGCAGTTGCCATGTTTTTAACATGATCATCCCAGGTCGGTTCGGACGGATCAAACCCATTTGGGAAACAATCAATGCTCAGGTAGCGAACGCCTTCTTTGCTTAAAGCAAAAACCCGATGCCATGTATGAGGCGGGATTTTAATAACCTGTCCGACATTGATTTCGAAATATTCCGGTTCGTCATTCTGTTGCTTTCTTATTTCAAGTTTGCCTTTCCCTTGAATCATATAAAAAATCTGTTCGGCATCATCATGTTTATGGAGAGGGGGAGCTTCATTTTCATCCAGGACAACCATAAATACTTCGGCGCAGGTTGACTCCTCTCTGGGGATTCCTCTCTGGGGATAATCAAATCATTGATATGAGTCGGAAATCGATAACGAATAATTTTTCCTTCTGATTCAAAAACATATTGTTCCTTTGCCATTTTTCACATCCTTTGTTGAATTTGTGATCAAATAGATTCGTTCGGGTTATGTTTTACCGGTCCGGTTGAATATCGTAAAGTTAATGGGGCGTCCACCTCGATATATCCGTCGGTCGGATAATATTCGCCCATATTCATTCGATATATCGCTCTCATGGCAATCGATCCCATTTTTACTTTAGGCGGAGAAATCGTCGTTAAAGGCGGATAGGTGTGCTCGGACATGTCAATATTATCCACTCCGATGATTGAAATATCGTTCGGCACCTGTAATCCTTTCATCCGGATCGCTCTCAATGCACCGACCGCTATCAAGTCATTATAAGCAAGTACGGCTGTCGGACGTTTATCCGGAGAGAGAGAAAGCAACGAGATCATTGCCTGAAATCCTCCTTCCACATTGGGGAAACTTCCGACACATAAATCCGCTTCGAGTTTTAAATTTGCCTGTTCCAAAGCTTTTACAATCCCTGCCCGTCGCGTTTTCGAAGGATCACTGTTTGACGGTCCAGACAGATAGGCGATTTTTTTGTGTCCCAAATCAATTAAATGGGTGGTTGCTTGAAATAAAGATCGTTGGAAATCAACGATAATACAGCAGATTTCCGGTTCTTTCACATAGCGATTCATCAAAGCGATTGGAATTTTTGTATTCTTATGGAAATTAATCAGCTTATTTTCTGAAATACGCGAAGCGGATAAAATCGCACCGTCTAATTTAAAACGCTCGATTGTTTTAATCGCTTCTTCTTCGGATCTTATATCTTCATAAGTTTCGAATATTTGAACTCCGTAATTTAAAATTCTGGCTTCATCGATAACGCCCCTCATAATTACTTGAAAATAGGGATTGGAAAGATCGGTGACCAACAATCCGATAACTTTATTCTTGGTTTGATCGGATTTCACTGCCGAGCTTTTTCTCGGCAACTCCACGCCAAGTTTTTTTGCCGCGTTCGTGACCTTTTCTTCTAATTCCGAACTAACACCGGTGTTTTGATTAACTAAACGTGACACCGTTGCCTGAGAAACTCCCGCTTCTCGTGCGATTTGTTTAAGCGTTATCTTCATTTTTCCTTTGAAATAATTACAGAAATTTCAAATGTCACCAATTATAAATATTATAAGGGTTTTGAAGAAAAAACCAATCTGAACAAAGTCATGAATGAATTATGACAGGTTGGGACTTTTAAGCTTTTTTATGAAATATTTACGATAAGGGTGAAATTATTTCTGAAATAATTAATTGATTTATTAAAATATTGAAGACAAAACGATCAGTAGAAACGGAAGCCATATAACCGAAAAAGCGGTAGTCGCAAAAACAGCTACCGCTGCGAAATCAGAATCCTGGTGATATGTCTTTGCGAAATTTACCATTGAAATTCCCGATGGTAAAGCAGCATCAACTACAAGAAACTGCTTCATTTGCCCATCCAAAGGAATCCATAAAACAATGACAAACAGGAGTAATGGCATCAGAATCATTTTGATTAATATGACATATAGTACTTGAGAAAAATGGAATTCTTTTGATATTTTAATGGATGCCAGTTGTGCTCCGCATAAAATCAAAGCCAAAGGTAAAGTGATTTGGCTCAGCAAATTAAAGGAAGGCGCTAAGAATTCAGGAATTTTCACCCCAAGTATTCCCAATATCAAACCACTTAAAATGGCAATAACGTTCGGCTCTTTCAGAAAATTTATAGGATGATGTATATGATTGTTATCTAAAAGAAATGGGACGAGAATCATAAAAATTACTAACGATCCACCGAAATCGTAAAGAATCGCAGCCATTATTTCCTCGGAACCAAAGAGAAGTGTGGCAAAAGTCAACCCGAAAAAGCCGGTATTCCCAGCAAGGGATGTGAATTCAAACATCGGGATTCTATCCGGCGAAATATTTGCTTTTTTCACGATCTGCCTGGAAATAAACCACATTGCTATCATCACAATCACATTTAAGAATGTATAAAGCGGAGCTGAAAGGAAATTTTCCTTATTGATATACGTCACAGCGGAACGAAACAAATAAATCGGGAATAAGATTCGAATCACAAATCGTGAAAGTTCGGTTGTGGAGGATTCGGTTAGAAAATCTTTCTTTCCGGCGAAAAAACCGACTGCGATGGCGACAAAAAGTGAAAAAGTGGAAGATATTATCTTAAGATAAGCCATTTCGTGGGAGAATTTTAACACGAATTGCGGTCTTTTTACGATTTGCGAATTGCTCTGTAAAATGGATTTCTCGGATATTATTAATTTAGTGATGCTATCAGCCGCATTTTAATAGTTTGCGCCATATGAAAAGAATAAAGAAATGGTCTCAAATCTGCCGATAAAAAATCATTTCAATAAGATTTTAGCTTGTTGTTTTCTTTTGCCCTTTCTGATTTTTATTGCCATCCTCGCTTTTGAAAAAGTTTATCCTTTCGGAAGCAATTCTCTTCTCTATAGTGATTTATCAGACCAATTTATCGGTTTTTTATCCGAATTAGCCAGAATTTATAAAGGAGAAGGAAATCTTTTTTACACTTTCCACGCCGCCGGAGGGATAAACTTCTTCCCGACATTTGTTCATTATTGCTCAAGTCCGCTTTATCTCCTTCTGATTTTCTTTCCGGAAGAGCGAATGATCGATGCGGTCACAGTGATTATTTTATTGGAAATTTCATTAAGCGGATTAACCTTTGGATACTACCTCGGAAAACGCTTCAACTGTTTAAATAAACCGATAATTGTTCCTTTTGCTGTTTGCTATGCTTTGTCTGGGTATTCGATTGCTTTTTATTTTCTTTTCTCATTTCAAAATGCAATCATTTTATTGCCGCTTGTATGCTGGCAAATCGAAAAAATCATTTCGAGGGATCAATGGGGCGGATGCGTGATCCTATACTTTCTTTTAATTGTGTCTAATTATTATTGCGGGTATATGGCAAGTCTTTTTTCTTGTTTTTATTTTTTCATAAGGATCATCAGTACCGATCTGTCGATTTCTCGGAAAGAAAAGATTCGGAAAACCGGACTCTTTCTCATTTCCATTATTCTGGCAACCGGTTTGAGCGCTTTTTTATGGCTGCCCTTATTCAGAGCATTAAAAGAAAATGCTGATTTAATCGGCCAACCGTTTCCAATTCACCACTTTAATTTTTCGGCTTTTGAGTTATTTCCCAAGCTTTTTATCGGAATCGGCGACGGAGTCAAAGCGAACTTGCCCTACATTTATTGCGGAATTTTGCCATTGATATCAGGTTGCCTCTTCTTCCTTGGCAAACAGATTCCAAAGAAGACAAAAATTTTTTCGGGTGCACTTTATATCATTCTTATCCTTTCATTTACGGATCAAATTCTCAATTTTATCTGGCATGGATTTGATTATCCCAATTGGTTTCATTATCGTTTTTCTTTTGTCTTTTCTTTCTTATTGTTGACTTGTTCTTTTGAATTTTTGATTAAACTGCATATAAACAATTTAAATATTATCTTATGTGGTGTCTTTTTAATTTTAGGCTTGCTTTCTTTTCATCAAATTTATCCTGACAGAATAAAGCCTTATCAAATTTTCATCAACCTGTTTTTCATAGTTGTTTATTCATTATTTTTAGTGGTCTTGAACCGCAGTAAACGAAATAGGTATATTCCTTATTTCTTATGGATATTCTGTTCGATTGAATGCTTTTTGAACGGCATTCTCCTTTATAAGGAAAATTCGGTGGTTCTGACAGATCGTAATTCTTATTTGGATTATCATCGCAAATATGCCGATTTGATCGATCGTTATTCATCAAAAATTCCCGGAGATTTTTATCGAATTGAAAAAACAGATCGACGTTCTATGTCAAATGATTCAATCGAATTGGGATATAACGGCCTTTCGCTCTATACCTCGATATTAAACAAAAAATTTCAAGCGTTGACTCAATCTCTGGGCATTACTTCGATTAATTATTGGATTCGATATGAGGGATCCACTATATTCACAGATTCGCTGTTTGGTATTAAGTATCTCTTTTCCGATTATGCTTTGAACCGTGATTATGATGAAATCGAAAGTTTTGTTTGGTCGAATCCGTATGCATTTCCGATGTTCTTTTATTCAGATTCCGCATTAAATTCAGTCGGATCTTCCGCTTATGAAAACCCCGTTTTATTCCAAGAAGCAATATTAGAAGGAATAGCAGGAGAAACCGGCCGATTTTACGAAAGTGTGCCGATACAAGATATATCGCTCGGTAACTTGGTATATTCAGATTCGGGAAAAAATCAGGTACGCGTTTTAAATCCCGCTCAACCTTCTTCGATCACCATTCGATTTAAAACTTCAAGGATTTCTCCATATTATTTGTTTATTCCGCAGGTGATTGGCGGATACGAATTATTAATCAACGGAACATCGGTTGATATAGATCCCTATATGAGTAACGGAATCCAATATATATTCAATCTTTATCCTTATTTAAAAGAAAGAGAATCCTCCGTTATCCAGATTAATTTTCATCGGCAAGATTGGCAAGAATTTCAACTTCCATCTGTCTATGAATTTGATATCGATCGTTTTTCGATTCTTACAAAAAAGATTCAAGAAGATGCTCCACAGGTTATACAAACCGGATTTAATTCATTTAAAATTCTTCTGAATCAAGAAGCAA
>JALHEL010000163.1 GCA_022837205.1 Leptolinea sp. | reverse complement strand
GATATTGGATTGAACAATCATCGGCAAAGGATCATTACTGGCTTTGGCAGCATCCAGCATTTTTGCCAGCCCGTCACTGCGATAATCAAATTCATGATTCCCGATGGTAGTTGCTTGATACCCCATCAGCCCCAATAATCGTAATTCCAACGCTTTCTCGGAAAAAACAGATTGGTAAAGGGTGCCCATCGAAAAATCGCCGCCATCCAAAACGAAGGTATTTTCATTTTGCTTTTTAACCGAATCAATAATTGTTTTAATGCGAGCAAAACCACCCTTTTCAACGAGTACTCCGTTCTCATTCACTTGCACAGGATCGATATAGGAATGCAAATCATGTGTAAAGACGATATCTGCAGTAGCCGACTCTGTATCTTGTGCGAAAGCGGTGAGGGAAGAAAAGAATAAGATGAAAATAATGAATAACGAAATCGCTCTGATTTTCTGTTTCATTTTGCTCTCCTCCGAAAAACGATTGTGAAGTTTTAAAATAACAATTATTTCTTACTCATTATAACCTTCTATATCCTGAGCGAGTTGTTTCACATCTTCCCATTTTGTTGCCCAACTGGTGCAAAGACGGACGGCACTGTGATTTTTATCTATCTGTTGCGAATTCGAATAAACATATTTTTTCTGTAATTCAGCGAGAAGATCATTCGGGAGAATCGGGAATTGTTGATTCGTCGGAGAAGGTATCAGAAAAGAATATCCTGCACCGGAAATGGATTTTCTTAAGAAAGCAGCCGTTTCATTTGCATGACGGGCTAATTGAAAATAAAGATTGTCTTCAAACAATACCTGAAACTGTAATCCGAGTAAACGTCCTTTAGCCAGCATACCGCCTTTTTGCTTAATCATGTATCGGAAGTCTTTTTTTAATTCATCACGGGTAATTACAACCGCTTCTCCAAACAGAGCGCCTTGTTTGGTTCCGCCGATATAAAAAACATCACAACATTCGGCGATAAACGGAAGATCGAGATCGTTTTCATCGCATGTCAAGGCATAACCTAACCTGGCTCCATCCATATAGAGATACAGATCATATTGCCGGCAGACATCACTGATTTCTTTTAATTCGGCGCGGTTGTAAATGGTTCCCAGTTCGGTGGAGTTCGAGATATAGACCATTTTCGGCTGAGTCATATGTTCAAAAGATTCATCATGAATATGGCTTAAATATTTTTCTTCGATTTGCGAAGCCGTAATTTTTCCGTCGGTTGAGGGAAGCGCTTCCACTTTATGTCCGGTGGCTTCAATGGCTCCTGTTTCATGAACGAAAATATGTCCGGAAACAGGAGATAATACACTTTGATACGGGCGTAATGTAGAAGAAATAACTGTTAAATTTGTTTGGGATCCTCCGACCAAAAAATGAACATCGGCATTTTCCTTATTACAGACTTTTTTAATTGTCTGTTTCGCTTGAAAACAATATTCATCTTCGCCATAACCATTTGTCTGAACGAAATTTGTCTCGGCAAGCCGCTCGAGAATAGCGGGATGAGCGCCTTCGGTGTAGTCACTATTAAATCGAATCATACTGTCTATATTCCTTTTTTATTTACATGGTAACAACTGAAATATATTCTATTCTTTTTCTTCGAAAAAACGATCGAAACCGATTTTTTTCTGAGTATGAATCGGTGAAAATACCGGATAGCTGCATTACAACCGGAAATAACACAAAAAACAGGATGATCAAATCTGTTGAAAATCGGATAAAACAGGTAGAATCTTAATGTTCATGAATGCAGGTTTGGTTTTAAAAACCTTCGACAGAAGGCCACTCTCTTTCACAAAGGATCAACATGAAACGGATACTCGTTACGGGTGCGTGTGGGTTAGTTGGCAGTGATCTGGTTCTGGCGCTACAATCAAAATTCGGTTCTGAAAATATTATCGCTTTGGATTTACATGATCCCCCCAAAGAATTTCAAGGGCGATTCGAGAAAATGGATGTGCGAGATTTCGAAAAGTTGAAATCTCTGATCCTTCAATACGATATCGGGCAAATATTTCATTTAGCGGGATTACTTTCCGCCGGAAGTGAAAAAAATCCGGACATGGCTTGGGACGTTAATCTGAGCGGATTAAAAAATGTCTTGGATATTGCAAAGGATCATAATATCAGAGTTTTTTGGCCGAGTTCTATCGGTGTATACGGCGAGACGACGCCGAAAATTCTGACGCCGCAGCATACCAGTTTCGAACCGAATACCATGTACGGTGTCACCAAGGTTTCCGGAGAATTACTTTGTCAATATTATCATCATCGCTATGGAGTTGATGTACGCAGTCTTCGTTATCCGGGTTTGAACGGATATAAGGCTATGCCGGGAGACGGGACTACCGAATATGCAATCCATATCTTTTATGGATTGATTCGAGAAAATCGATATGAATGCTTTTTATCTGCCGATACCCGTTTACCGATGATGTATATGGATGATGCGATCCGGGGAACTTTAATGTTGATGGACGCTCCTTCGGAAGCGATTACGATTCGTACCAGTTACAATTTCACGGCGATCAGCTTTACACCTGCCGAATTGGTAGCTGAAATCCGAAAAATCTCACCGGATTTCAAAATTATTTACAAGCCGGATTACCGGCAGAAGATAGCGGACAGCTGGTCTCAATCGATCGATGATTCTCAAGCTCGAAAAGATTGGGGTTGGAAGGAAGAGTATGATCTGCCCAAAATGACCACCGCATTATATGAAGGAATTAAAGAAAGGATATCAAATGAGTAAAGAAAAATTTTATGAATCTTTAAAAAATGAAGTGAAACGAATAGATGAATCCAAGACTTCCAAACGATTTGAAAATTTGATTGAAGATTTTACCGATGATCCGTCTCCGCGAGCGATTATTAATGGACAAAAGTATGCCATATTTAATTCCAATGACTATTTGGGGTTTCGCCATCATCCGGCGTTAAAGAAAGCGGAACATGACGCAACCGAGAGGTTAGGTACCGGCCCCGGTGCTGTTCGGTTTATTTCCGGTTCTTTTAAAATTCATCGTCAACTTGAAAAGAAATTAGCCGAATTTCACGGGAGAGATGATGCGATTGTGTTCTCTTCCGCTTTCGCGACGAACCTCGCAGTTATCTTCAGCCTTGTAAGAGGACAAAGCAAAGATTCTCTGATTAATAGCAACACGCTTGTTATTTCGGATGAATTAAATCACCGTAGTATTATCGACGGTGTTCGGCTTGCGAATTTAGGAAAAGATGAAAAACTTATTTTTAAACATCGCGATACCGATTCTTTGTCACAGCAACTTGAAGCAAATATCGGAAAGTTTGATCGCGTCGTTGTGATTTCCGATGGAGTTTTCAGCATGTTGGGTGCATATCAGGATCTGAAAAAAGTCCGTGAAGTTATGGACCGATATGATTCAAAATATCCCGAAGGAATTTTTCTGATTGTGGATGACTGCCATGGCATAGCCGCTTTCGGAAAAACAGGCAGAGGATGTGAGGAAGTCAGCGGCGCAAAAGCCGATGCTTTGGTGGGAACTTTGGGGAAAGGATTCGGGGTTGACGGCGGCTATGTCGTTTCGGATCAGGTTGTCATCGATTATTTACGTGAATCAGCGGCTACTTATATTTATTCCAACTCGATAACTCCCGGATGTGCCGCAGCGGCTCTGAAGGCGGTGGAAATTTTGGATTCGGATGAGGGACGGAAAATGCTCGCTAATCTGGAACGAAATATTTCATTGCTGAAAACCGAATTAAAGAAAAAAGGATTTACTCTCGCCGCCGATTCGTCTCATCCGATTCAACCTGTTTTGATCGGTGACCCCGGAACGACCAAAAAAATAATCGACGAAATGTATAGCCGGGGATATCTCCTTTCCAGTATTAATTATCCGGTCGTACCGAAGGGTCGCGATGAAATTCGCGTACAACTTAGTGCGGCTCATACCGAACAGGACATTATCGATTTTGTGAATGCATTTACTGCGGGAGCAAAGGCGGTCGGTGTTTTGTAATTGACCGAAGATACCTATTTCATCTGGCATAAAACAGAAAAATCATTGAGATAAGCAATTCAATGATTTTTCTGTTGTCAAAAAATATAATTCATCGGAATAGAGAGGTGTTTTATTGCGAAAAAACTACTTGATGAAATCCAAATCAGGAAAAAAGATTATTTTTTCAGAAAAAGAAATAATAAACAGGAAGGCTCTCGGATTAATTATTTTAATTTTGATTTATTTAGTCCCTTCAATATCTGCCGATGCCGAAAATGAGATGTTGTATTCATTTGTATGTCCCTTTTTTACAGATTTTGATTCCATATCCGAAGAGGAATTTATCGATATTTGGACTAACGGAGTACCGATTGCCGGAAAAGTATCCTCGATTGCGATGACTGAGGAGACATTCGGCAGATTATCGATAAAATTTGGCAACGTGCACAGCGCACTAATAAAAATTCGGTCTCAAAAGGAAATCGCCGAAAGATTGGAACGAATAAAAAGCACTGAATGTGCCATTGTCCCGACAAGTGATCTTCAGCCCAATTGGAAACGAATTTCAATCGGGGAACAAGCATCAGCCCCATGGGATCAGGATTATGATGTCCATCGAGATTTGCTTGCCGTTTCCGGTGAATACTCTGAATTGGATTTTGATCCGGAAAAAATAACGACTGTTCTATTGACCGGGACAACTGCTTTAGCGCGAACTACGGCATATAAAATGATCGAAAAAGGAATTACCTACCCCGGTGAAAAAATCCGAGATATTTTT
>JALHEL010000595.1:511-1310 GCA_022837205.1 Leptolinea sp. | reverse complement strand
TATTCCGTTGATCCTCCAGCAAATTCGCGGCATGGGAATCGATGCGATTCTGCTCGGTTGTGATTCATGGGATTATGCGGCATTGCCGGATTTGGTCGGCAAGGATGTTATCGAAGGCGCCTATTACGTAACCGGGTTCTCCCCCGAAGCAGAGACAGCCGCCGAATTTGTAAAAGCATTTACAGAATTGGCGGGGTATCGACCGAGCTTTTGCTCTGCGATGGCTTATGAAGCCGCACACATTGTGCTGAATGCCATTCAGCATGCAAAAACCATTGACGGACCCGGAATTCGTGATGCGATGATGGAAACGGATTTGGATCTTCCTTCCGGTCATGTACGATTTGATGAAAACCGGAATCCGATTAAAGCGGGTGTAATTCTGCAAGTAAAAGACGGCGTAGCTCACTACGTGGCCAGCGTTTTACCTGAGGAATAATTAATCTTCTGACATAATTGTCTGGCACAATTGAAGTTGTGCCAGACAATTTTTTTGACTTAGAAGAAGGAGGAAGATGGAAAAGTTTATTCAGTTGCTTGTTTATGGATTACAGCTCGGAAGTATTTACGCTTTGCTCGCAATCGGATATACGATGGTTTTCGGCATTATCCGTATGATCAATATGGCTCACGGCGATTTTCTGATGATGGGTGCGTATGCAGCTTTCTTCATCGTAAGTCTCATATTTCGTGATCAGATGATCGGTCCCGCTGTTGCATTACTGGTGATCTTAGCCAGCGCCGGTATTACGGGAATGATCGGAGTCGGGGTTGAAAGGGTCGCTTATAAACCTTTGAG
>JALHEL010000595.1:0-486 GCA_022837205.1 Leptolinea sp. | reverse complement strand
AAACTGATGAAAGATGTGCTTTTCTTTATCGGTCCCATTCAATTTAGTCTGGTAAGGATTGTTGTCATTATTCTGTCTGTCATCATTATGGCAATTCTCTATTTTTTTGTGATGAAAACTACCATGGGAATGGAAATGCGGGCGGTTTCTTGTGATAAGGATGCCTCTTCGTTGATGGGGATCGATGTTGACAGGACCATATCCACGACATTTTTTATCGGTGCGGGACTTGCCGCTATCAGCGGTGCATTTTATGCAAACAGTTACCCTGTTCTAACGGTAACCATGGGGGCCACCTTGGGAAATAAAGCCTTTATTGCAGCTGTTATCGGCGGGATCGGCGATATTCGAGGGGCTATGTTAGGCGGTTTCATAATGGGCATCATAGAGATTATGATTTCTTCTGTCTATTCGGAATTAGCATACGGTATCTCATTTGTGTTTTTGATTATTATCCTTCTCATGAAGCCTGAAGGATTGCTTGGA